>CALPWM020000037.1 GCA_943327275.2 Chitinophaga pinensis | reverse complement strand
TGATAGACTTTTTGCTTGTAGTGAGCCTGAGGGTATCATAAATGAAAAAGTTACCCGTATTGCAACCATTGGCAATGAAGAGTGGATACTTGCCTGCATTGTCAAAAATGGATGGGTCATCAAGGTTGAACTCCATCGAATTCGCAGAGGAGTGCCCGAAATAGGTCAACACACCCAGGCCTTCTGTAAATAGATTGCCCAATAAGCCTGAATTCACCAAATCAACTCCTGCGGATGTGATTTTTTCAAAGGTATAGACCTTGGCACCATAGGAGGTATCTTCAACAAATCTGCTGGCCGATTTCATGTAATTGTTGATGACATTCTGAAGGTAGGGATCCCCGCCGCCAATGACATGCGCAAAATTCTTCATCCAGGCCTTATCCTTGACGGTTTGATTCAACGGTAACAGTGATTTATCATGTTGTTTAACTTTCTCCAAATAAGCATTGATCTCATCACCCGTAGTAACAGACAATCTTCCGATGGGGATCTCAGGGTTTGCATCGTTGTCAGCTGATGCAAGGATGTTATCAGATCCAGGATTGCCAAAAGTGGGTATTAAATTAATGCGCTCAGTAACAGGCCTGAATTCATTGTAGCGGTATTGGTCATAGGTAATGCCCTTCCCAATTAGCAAAATATGTTGAGGAGCCACAGCAAAATATGTTCTGGAAAAAGCAATGAAATTTTTGATAGACAATGGATGCTTTTTGATGCCAAAGGCAAACTGATCTACCAATTCATCAATATCATATATACCGACCTGGTATTTTCCACCATCATTGCTTGCCCTGTAATTTTTATAGTTCTGGATGGCATCACCATTAGTGCTGGCAGACAAACTGGAATGGGTAATCATCAAATAATTTCCCTGACGGGAAGATGATGAATAATCAATGAAATTCCTTCTAGTCATCACATCCACCATCTTCAAGGCAGCAGCCGACGCATCCATCATCACAAAGTTTCTTGTGCCGCCTGCGGGCAAAGCAAATCTGAACCTGCCGGGAACAGACATATCAGCGACATACCTTCTCCCTTCAGTGAGATCATACAAAACGGGGGCTACAGCATTGTTCCTGAAATTGGAAATCTCCAGATAATTGCCAACAGAAGTTCCTGGAAGGGTGAATTCAAAAAGGCCATTCCCTCCGAAATCAAATTTTCTGGGATACACCAATTCATATTTGCCCAGTGTAATGCGATCAGACCCAACTGTGCTTGCATTGTGGATTCTGATGGTATCAATAGCCCGCCCCAAAAGCGTCTTTGGAACCGGAATCGCAGTATTCATCGCACTGAAATAGTCCATAGCACTATCAATCAGCCTGGTTCCATTGATCAGCACCTGCAGTTTTCTTGTATTCAATGCATTTCCAAATGCAGTAATGGTAAGGCTGGCATCCGGGCCTTCGGGTGCAAATGCAAGATTGTTGTACTGTTCTACCAAAGGTGATCCAGGCTGAACGTTTCTGCTGCTCCATCCTTCCCCATTATCGTAGGAAGAAGAGTAAACATAGACGCCTACAATAGCAGCATAGCCAGGATTGATCTGGTCCCTGAAATTCCTTTCAAGCCTGTGCATAAAATAAGGCTCAACTGGCAAGGAATTTGAAGCCGTATTGTTTTGTGCATTGAGCACCCGCGCATTAGCAGTTGATGGGTTGACCGTAAGAAAATATGCAGCAGTGTCTGTTTGGAGGCTCCATTTGTCTGACAACTGGAACTCAGGTTTCTTGTACAAGATGGCATCTGCCTTACCATCATTCATCAAACCGAAAAATTCAATAAAATCTGTATTGCCCAATGATCCGGAACCTTTGCTGGTAAATAGTGCTACTTCTTTCCCATTGCGCCACAACTGAAAATGCTCTGCTGGCGTATTGGCCAGCCCATTGGCTTGAAGAATTGCATAAGGAATCCTGTAAAGCCCCGTCTCCCCTACCTTGAATTTAAAATAACTTTTTTTGTAATCTATCCACTCATTGTTATACTGCGCCAACAATGATGATGAAAAAAACAACATCATCGTGAAGAAACAAAGCCTTGTATAAAATATTCTTCTTTTCATCAATAAGTATTTTCTTTACGGACAAGGTTAAACTTCAATGAAAATATATGGGTGTACAAGGGATTGGATTGGTTGGCGAGATTGGTGAATGCATAATCAATTTCAACGTTCTTCAGCTTAAAACCTACACCCAGTCCGGGCTGATAGATCCAGACCTTTTTTTGATTGGTTGAATCACCATCTTTCAGGCCCTGCTGAAAATTGTATACCCCTAGCCTACCAAACAACTGTTTTTTGTATTCCAGCTCAACACCCGCACGGGGGTCCATGTTCAGTGTTGACGAGCTGAGCAAAACATTTCTCTTTCCATCGAAACTGAGGTCCATGTTCAATTCTGCATTCAACCCAAGGTTGTCAGAAAATTCAGTAAAATAAGATGCTCCCAATACCAGCCTGGGAGCTGTGAGTTCAGTTGATTTGACAGGGATATCGTTATTGGTTAGATAAAGTACCTCTTTCTCCTTGTCAGTGAAACTGAAATTCCAGGCATTGAATGTAGTAGAGACATCTTTTGCTACCAGTCCAACATTGAAACGTCGGGTACGGTACTGTAAACCCGCATCCAATCCGATTCCCCAAGCCTTGGCAAAACTGCCCACACTTCTGTGCACGACCTTGGCATTGGCCCCAAATGAAAACGTACGGTATTCATCACTGAAAATTACCTGACCATAGGAAACCAGCAAAGCATAATCAGCAGAGGAAAAAGACCTGATGTTGTTGTAGTTCACGGAACCGTCTGGTTCCACCAAAAACAGCGTATTGGGAATATCATCTACAGCGAATCGAATGAGTGAAAATCCCAGGCTTCGGGTAACAACGGTAGGATCGCCAAGGGGCATGGCAATGGAGGCATAATCATATTTGCCTATGCCAGCGAAATATTCAGCATGCATCAATGAAGCAACGGGATGATCCTTGATTTCTGTCAGTCCTGCAGGATTCCAATACCCCGCAGTGGCATCTGCCACACTGGCCACCTGTGCACCACCCATTCCCAAGCCCCTTGCTCCTGCACCAATGTTCAGGAACTCGTTGGAGTACTTCCTGAATTGAGCAGTGGTGTCATTCACCCAAAGGGAAACAACAGCAAGAAGACAAATTCGGGAATATGTCATATTTGACATCAAAGGTAAAGCAGGGTTATGATAATTAGGGCTAAAAGTCAATATGTATAGGTATTATTAACGTTTTAACATACCATATATTGCCCATTTTGTGCGTGAGAGCAAACCTTCCTACATTTGCGCAAACAACTTGAAATGAGCCTCATAGAAGAACTCAAATGGAGGGGAATGCTCCAGGACATCATGCCTGGTACAGAAGAGCAACTAAAAAAGGAAGCCACCACGGCCTATATTGGATTTGATCCTACCGCAGAGAGCCTGCACATTGGGAGCTTGGTTCCCATTTTGCTCCTCTATCACCTTCAACAAGCGGGGCATAAGCCCATTGCTTTGGTGGGTGGCGCTACCGGCATGGTGGGCGATCCCAGCGGAAAAAGTGAAGAGCGGAATCTCCTGAATGAGGAAACCCTTCAGAAAAACATTGCTGGCGTAAGAAGCCAGCTGGAAAAATACCTGGATTTTAATCCTGCAAGGGAGAATGCCGCCGAAATCGTCAACAATTATGATTGGTTCAAAGGCCTGGGATTCATCGATTTTTTGAGGGATGTGGGCAAACACCTCACCGTGAACTACATGATGTCCAAGGACAGTGTGAAAAAAAGGATTGAGGGAGAAACGGGCATCAGCTACACAGAATTTGCCTATCAGCTGATGCAGGGGTATGATTTCTACTGGCTCTACACCCATAAAAACTGCAAGCTACAGATGGGTGGCAGTGACCAATGGGGCAATATCACCACAGGCACTGAGCTGATAAGACGCAAGGCTGGAGGTGAGGGATTTGCCTTTACCTGCCCGCTCATCACCAAAGCGGATGGTGGAAAATTCGGTAAAACCGAAAAGGGAAATGTATGGCTGGATCCAGAAAAAACAACTCCCTTCCAATTCTACCAGTTCTGGCTCAACGCTGCAGATAGCGATGCCGAAAAATGGATCAAAATTTTCACCTTACTCCCAAAGGAAGAAATTGAAGCCTTGCTTGCGTCACACGCCATTGATCAGGGAGCAAGGATCCTGCAGAAAAAACTGGCTGAATCCATCACCACGTTTGTCCATGGAGCTGAAGAATGTGCCTCCGCCATGCAGACAACAGAACAACTGTTTGGCAAAAAAGAGGAGATCAACCTGCATGAACTAAGTGAAAACGAATTGCTCAATGCCATGGAAGGAGTGCCGGTGCACACTATCGCCAGCGCATCCATCCAGGCCGGCATTGATATTGTTTCATTCCTCTCAGACACGGGCATCTTCCCGAGCAAAGGAGAAGCCCGTAAAATGGTTCAAGGAGGCGGCATCAGCATCAACAGGGAGAAAATTGCAGACCAGGCATTTCTTGTCAACGCATCAAGTTTATTGGCAGGAAAATACATTGCGGTTCAAAAAGGCAAGAAGAACCACTACCTTGTTCAATTGGGTTAAAAAAACATCCGCGAATGGTGCTTAAATTTTTGGCACAAAAAGGTAAATATCTTATTTTTGCGTCCCGCTAGGTAGGATGCCCGATAGTATAATGGTAGTACGACAGATTTTGGTTCTGTTTGTCTTGGTTCGAATCCAGGTCGGGCAACAATAAGAAGTAAATAAGTGGTTGATTTTCAACCACTTATTTCGTTTAAGGAGGTCCCAAAACCAGTTTTCCCCCTATTCGTTCCCCATTTTTGAGGGAAATTATTCCTGAAATGAGACAAAAAACTGAAGTAAATTCACTTAAACTAACCTCTGAATAAAATTAAAAAAGACCATGTTTTTAATTATGAAAAAAGATATTTCAAAAAATCTTTACATATTAATTTTTACATTTTCAATAATTACAAATATTTCAGTTGGCCAAAATAAATTACTTACGTTAAGTATAGATAAAAAATCATTCTTTGAATTAAATAATGAAAAATATACAATAAGTAATGATATAAAGAATAGAAAAGCTTATAGTGTATCTAACGAGAGTTTTGCTAGAGTAAATATTGATAGTTTTTTCGAATACAATTGTAGAAATTTTGAGGAGATTGAAAATGATATTATCAAAATTGATAATTGGTATATATCCAAGTCAACAAAAAAAAGAATTGATTTAGGAATTAACTTAAAAATTCAAGATTCACTAATATATACAGGCAAATCTTTAATAAATCCATTTGATGGTAAAGTTAATATTAGAACTAGTTTAAATCTCTTAGGTAAAAACAATAATATAGGATTAAAGAAAATCGATATTGGACCTTCAACAATAATTGAAATATACAATCATTCAATCGGAGAAAAAACATATTTGTATGATATATTAAATGATACAATTAAATACATAGGTAAAAAGAAATCAAATGTTAAAAGTAGTCGCACATTATTTATTGATGAGAATGACAATTATAACAAAGAAAACTTTGCATCAAAATTTCAAAATAATAATTCTAAATATTTTTTGCTGGGAAGAAACTTGTTGATTAATAGGTACAACTTAAATGAAATTATTGAAATTGATGATTTAAAAATAATCTCAAATAATGAAAACATTAATAATGGTGTTTTATATTATTATGATTCATACCCGATTAATCCTCTATGTTTAACATTCAATGATTCGTTAATGATTTTTAGTGTTGCGAAATCAGAATTAGATAAAAACTTCAACTCAAAATCAAAAAATAATTTAAAAAATGATACCATATCATTTCTCAACAAAAGCATATCTGTAACTGAGTTTAAAAATAAAATAAAGGAAGAATTAAATTTTTTTAAAATTGAAGAAGATATAGAAATAAATAAAAATATCCATAATAATTTACTAACAACAGAAAGATCTTGTGCAATAGTCTATAATTTTAAAACTAAAACCATTTTAGGTATCTTAAGTAGAGCAATTATTCCATTTAGTTTAATTGATAAGATCATAATAGACAAAACCAACCAATTGATAATTATTAACAGCAATAACTACTTTACAATATTTGACTCAAATAATTTTAAAGAAATAATCACTATTAAAGGAAATGCAAAAAGTATTGATCATAATAATAATTTAATCATAGATCCAATTATTCAAATAAAAAATAAACAAGAAAAAAATGAAGAATTCAGAATCACATATACTAAATATTCCCTTAATGAACTTATAAACAAAAATAATTACTATCAAGAGCCAATACGGTATAAAGACATTGATGAGTTTACCACAAAAAAAGAATTTCTATCGCAATTAGAATATCACTATAAAAATAACCTTCTCCATTTTATTAAAAAAAATAAAATAACAGGACCCAAAATTAATTATAACAACAAAAATGAAAATAACAATAAAATAATTACTACAAATATTTTATTAAACCGTTTGGGTACTATAGAAACTGAATTAAAAAAGAAGTTTAATAATCCAGAAAGTAACTATCCCACCAAGGAGATGATATTCATTTATAAAACATACGAGCAAAACAATAACAACAAACTGGTATTTACGTGTAATGATGATTTCGATCACCCATTTTCAGATATTGACTTAAGTAAAATTAAAAGTAATTTCAATAACATAATTCCTGCTAGTGCTGTATTAAAAATAAGTATTGGAATAGATCAAATCCCTAGAATAGAAATTAATAATATAAATCCATTCAAAGCAAAGATTCTAAAAGACTATAAACTTATTTTTAGCTTCAAGGAAAATCCCAAAACCACTGAATTAAGTTTATTAAATTACCTTATAGAAAAATATCCACAGATCATTGAACCTTTATTTGGAATTGATAAAGAAGGGATGCATGAGGATTCAGAAATAAATAGAAATTTAAAAAGAATTTTTGAGTACACACTATCAATCAGAAAATAAAAATATTAAATATTTAAATCCCTAGAAATGATATATTTCACGAATGTTATTCTTTGGTATTTAAGTGAGTCAGATGAAACTTTTGCAGCAATTTTCTGGCTGCTAGTTCTCATAGTATGGATGAGTATCGATAGATGGTATGAAAAAAATAATTGGCCAAAAAAAGGGAGAAAAGGACAACCCTTACCAAATAAAATAGTATTTGATGCAATTAATTCAATATGGGAAAATAAAACATTTATTGATGAATTCAGATATATCCTTTACGATGAAGGAAATATTCATGAATTCACAAAAGTAATTCATGAATGTCATGTTAACGGTGAAGGAACTCATCATAATGGAAGAATTTGGTATGATGTCAATAGCACATTATTTGAGCCACATTCAATCACAAATAGGATCATAGAGCGAGTTACAAAAACTACACAATTTCAAAATCAAATTCTTAAATACAATCTAAATGATAAAGATGTAGATGACTTTAAGAAGTTGTTTATGTACATAGTTTCAAAACAAAAATTTTGTGATATTGCAAAAAAATATTTAATCAAACTAACGACCATTAAACCAGGAGAGGATGTTTTAAAGTCAAATCGTTACGATTACAGCTATTTATCTTTGAAAATAAACCCATGGGAATTATTTGGAGCAATCTACTGATCATGCAAATTGCATAATTCTTGTTTACTTCTATCAATATTTAATTGTTTCTATCTATGCTTATTACAATAATTGGTTTTGCATTTTTAATAATATTAATTTACTTCTTTATAAGTGAAATAAACTCATCCAAAAAGAACACTTCCCAAAATAATACTCATTCTAATTTTGACCCATTAAGGCCGCAAAACAAAGTAATAAATGCGATTAGAAGTATATGGAGTAATGAATTTTTTCTATCCGATTTTAAAAATATATTAATTGAATTATCAATCGATGAAAAATCAATTAATAATCTCACAGTTTTCAAGTATCGAAATGTTGATAGTATAGAATATAAACATTGGAAACTCGTAAATTCAGAGGACTTCATTTATCCAGATATAATAGATGAAATCATTAACAAAATACTTCAAAGTTCTTCATTTTGTAAAATCAAAAATGATTTTGAATTTTTGGATGAAGACTTGAAACATTTCTGTAAACTATTGGTTATGTACATTACACTTTCAGATTTTTTTAAAATATCTCAAAAGTGGATATTTAAAAACATAGATAAAACAACATACGAAGTTGAACCAGATATTTGTAGATCACTTTTTGAAAACAATATTTCTTACTAACCCTCCTCATACAAATTCAACATCTGAATTAATCCAGGTCGGGCAACAAAAAAAAGATCCGCATTTTGCGGATCTTTTTTTATTCAGTCATCTTTCCGGATTTCTTGAGGTATCGCACAATCCCATAACCAATTGCCAAGATAATTACGGCATAAATACTATTGGTCATTACATCTTCAATTTGATACAAACGAATAGTCAGCAAGGCAATACCCGCTAACCAAATGAATTGTGTTGTGTATTCTTTGAGCACCCATCTTTTCCAATTGAACTCCATGGATGAAAACGTCGCCCCTATCCCTTTCAGGGAAGGAATCCAACGGTTTACTTTTGCGCAATAGGCATCAAAATCAGCACCAAATTTTCCTCTTAAAAAATTTTCTTCAGCGAGCACAATTGCCTGATAAATGAACAGGAACAATGGCATGATGATGGCAACATAAATCAGGGAGTTGGCCAAAATTCCTACGCCCAGGAGCATCAAGATATTTCCAACATAAAGTGGATTTCTGCAATGTGAAAAAATACCAGTAGAAACAAGGTGCTCTGCATATACTTTCTTGTCTTTTCCTCCCCTCACGATATAGGCCAAACCAATGGTGGCGCCTCTGATGGCTTGTCCCAGAACTGTCACAAACAGTCCTATGATCAAGGGCCAGGTTTTATACTCTGCGTGGAAAATGTTTTCTGTAAATAACTCCGGAGAGGGCAAAAACAACAATCCGTAGAGCAGAATAAAAAGCAGATTTCTGTACTTGAAAAAGAAATTACCGATCTGGATCATGATAGTTTTTTTGCAATGAATCCTGAGAAATTGTACCACTTGAAAAACACTTCCACCGTCCTGAAACCAACTTCTTTCAACAGGGTGATGTTTTCACTCAACTTGTAAGGAATGAGGATATTTTCTAATGCTTCGCGTTTTTGTGAAATCTCCATTTCACTGTAATCGTTCCTGCGCTTGAAATCATAATAATACTTGATGAAGTCGCGGTTGAAATCAGTTTCCTCTGCGAGGATTTTCTCAATCACAATCAATACGCCACCTGGCTGAAGCTGGTCGTGAATAGACCGCAACAATTTCTCCCTGGCGATGGGCCGGACAAACTGAAGGGTAAGGCAAAGAATTACGACAGTGGCGTCTTTCATGGGTACTTGACCCGAATTCAGGTCTGCCACTTCAAGGGAATAGGGCCTGGTCATTCCGCGCTCTTCCAGCTTTGCCTTGCATTTTTCCAACATGGGTTCTGAATCATCAATGCCCACAAATTTGATATGCTGTGGAACGGTTTGATCCATCATGATCATGGTGGCCCCGGTGGAACATCCCAAATCATAGATAACTCCATTCTCGCCACAGTGGTCTGCCACCAGCTCAGACATCATCCGCTGCATTTCAATGTAATAAGGCACAGAGCGGGTAACCATATCATCAAATACGCCTGCCACTTTGTTGTTGAAAGCAAAGTCAGAGGCTTGTTTGATGGGTTCGTCAAAAATCTTGTCCATGTTGTATAATTAACGTGTTGAACCGACCACTTCAGCCGGCATTTGTTTTTTATTGATGAAGTGCCTGGAGTATTTCTTCAATGATGTCTTCAGGATGTTCCAAGCCAACGGAAAGCCTGATCAGTCCGGGTGTGATGCCTACAGCCTGCCTTTCTTCTTCACTGAGCTTGGAATGGGTGGTGCTTGCAGGATGGGAAGCAATGGTGCGGCTGTCTCCCAGGTTGTTGGTCATTGACAACCATTTCAACCCGTTGAGAAACTTACGCCCACCTTCTAGGCCTGCCTTGAGTTCAAAGGTCAGTATTCCGCCGCCATTGGACATCTGCTTGACAGCAATATCATACCTGGGGTGTGATGGTAAAAATGGATACTTGACCCAATTCAATGCAGGATGATTTTCCAATGCCTTTGCAATCTGCAAGGCATTTTGCGCATGCTTATCCATCCGTACATAAAGGGTTTCAAGGCTTTTGGACAATATCCAGGCATTGAATGCACTTAAAGAAGGTCCGGTATTCCGGATATAGAGGTACATTTCCTTGACCAATTCTTTTCTTCCCACAACAACACCACCCAATACCCTGCCTTGACCATCCATGAACTTGGTGGCTGAATGCAAGACCAGGTCAGCCCCAAACCGAATGGGTTGTTGGACCGCAGGTGTTGCAAAACAATTGTCCACTACAAAAATAATGTTGTGTTTTTTGCAGATGGCTGCAACCATTTCCATATCAATGATATCCAATCCTGGATTAGATGGGGTTTCTACATAGAGCAACTTTGTATTGGACTTGACCAATGCCTCAATGGTTTCTGGCTTGTTCATGTCAAAATAGCTGTATTCAATCCCCCATTTGGGAAGGTATTTTGTCAAGATAGCGTGGGTGGACCCAAACACTGCTGCTGCGGAAATAACATGATCTCCAGCAGCCAAGAAAGTCATGAAGCAAGCGTTGACAGCTGCCATACCTGTTGCAGTGGCAATACCATCCTCGGCGCCTTCCATCAAACAAACTTTCTTGATGAACTCATCAACAGAAGGATTTGAAAAGCGCGAATAAATGTTAACATCCAGGCTTTCATCGGAGAAAGCTGCAGCCATATCTTCTGCAGAATCATAGACAAAACTGCTGGTGAGGAACAGAGGAGTGGAGTGTTCCTTCTCTCCTGTTCTTTCAATCTGGGTCCGTATCGCTAGTGTTTCGGGGCGCATTTATAATATTTTATTGTCCGGACACTGCCGAACCATTTACAATAACGCTGAAATCAATGGTAGCACCCGCCACCCTGAGGGTTTCAGCCACTGAACAATATTTTTCCATTGAAAGGTCTACTGCCCTATAGGCTTTTGATGGGTCGACCTCTCCGGTAATATTAAATATCAACTGGATGTTTTTCCAGAGCGAAGGCTCTTTCCCTTCCTCTCTTTGACCATCCACTTCAATGATAAGGTTTTCAAGTCCCTGGCGCTGTTTTTTCAAGATGCTGATCACATCCACTGCGCTGCACCCACAAAGTGCTGAAAGCAACATCTGCATGGGCCTGAAACCAGATCCGTTTCCTCCTTGTGCAACAGGGATATCAATGCGCATGGTATGTCCATCCGCATCGGTAATATCCAACCCATACTCCTTTTCAGCCAAACGGGCAGTGATCAATGCCATAAGAATAAATTGGTTGCAAATATACGATTTCAGCCCCAAAAATGGCTGAACTGCCCTATTTGATTGGTATTCAGGCCAACTGCGCTACATTTGGGTATATGTCTAGCGAAACAGCCATCTTGCTTCAGGAAAAATTAGCAGGTCTACACGGTAGCTTGAGGCAATTGAAAGAGGACAAAATTCAACTGCAGGCCGAGATCGATTTGCTAAAAAAAGAAAAGGAAATCCTGATGAAAGCCTTGAATGATTTTACTTCCCTGGAAGACCGGGCTGAAAACCTGCAAAACCAAAATATCCTCCTCGAATCCCAGCTTCATTCGCTGCTAAATGCCATTGAAAAAATGGAAAGAAACCAATAATATCAACTTAACTCTTCTGCAACCGGCTGACGCATTTTTCAAGGCTAAGTTTCCAGCTTTCGGGATCTATACCAAAAACACGCTTGATTTTTTGTTTGTCCAAGACACTGTAAGCAGGGCGTTTTGCCGGCGTGGGATATGCACTGGATGGAATGGGATGTACAATACAATCTGCACCAATAAGCCGCTTGATTTCCAGCGCAAAATCATACCAGGTAATTTCTCCATCATTGGAATAATTGTAGATTCCGGGATGCCATTGTGATTGGCTGATAATATTCAATATAAATGAAGCCAGGTCAGCTGCCCATGTTGGACTACCCTTCTGGTCATTGACCACTGAAATCTCTTTGCGATCCTTCATCAAACGCATCATGGTCTTGACAAAATTATTGCCATGATATGAGTAAACCCAGGAGGTGCGGATCACTAAAGCAAGCGGATCATTCTGAATCGCTTCCTGCTCTCCAGCCAGTTTGGTTTTCCCATAAACAGAGGTAGGGGCTGTGGGGGAATCTTCAGTATAGGGTTCGCTTGCGTCACCGCCATACACATAATCAGTGGAGACATGAATGAAGCGGCAATCATGGGCAGCAGAAACAGCGGCCAGTATACCAACAGATGTTGCGTTGACAACCTGCGCCAATTCAGCTTCCTGCTCTGCTTTGTCTACAGCAGTATAGGCGGCACAGTTGATGCAATAATCAGGAGAGAAAGAGGCAAACATATTCCTGACCAGTTCAAAATGATGAATAGGCAGGTCCTCTCTTGAGAGAAATAAAAATTCAAGATCTGGATGTGCGGAAGCCAAGTCACGCAATTCTTTTCCAAGCTGGCCATTGGCTCCCGTTACGAGAATTTTTTTCATTGTTCAGGATTAAAAATCTGCATCGATCTTATCGAATGTAGGAAGCACCAGGTCCTTCTCAGAAACGACCATTGCTTCGGGAGAAAGCTTCCAGTCTATATTCAGTGCCGGATCATTAAATATCAATCCCGACTCACTCTGCTTGTTGTATAGGGCATCGCATTTGTACATGACATCAGCAGATTCACTAAGTATTGAAAATCCATGGGCAAAGCCTTTTGGAACAAGCAGTTGCTTTTTGTTCTCCGCTGTGAGGATCACAGAGAATGATTTCCCGTATGTTGGTTGTCCTTTTCTGAGGTCAACAACAACATCCAGTATCTCTCCCTGCAAGGCTCGCACGAGTTTTGTTTGTGCGAAGGGTGCTTTCTGAAAATGCAGCCCCCTGATCACCCCATGCTTGGAATGGGATTGGTTATCTTGGACCCAATGATATTCCAGACCAGCATTCAAGTGAGAGGAACTGTTATAGCTTTCAAAAAAAAATCCTCTCTCGTC
>CALPWM020000036.1 GCA_943327275.2 Chitinophaga pinensis | reverse complement strand
TGATTGATCTCGGTACTGATCGCAACACCATCCTTGTACCACTGGTTGCCAGTAGCGGAAGATGAAGTCAACACAACAGATCCGCCTGCGCAGAATGTTGTCGGGCCACCAGCACCAATTGTTGGTGTAGGTAGCGTAGCGTTTGTATTAACTGTTGTTCCAGCACTGGCTGCACTTGAACAACTTGAAGCTGTAACAATTACAGTATAAGCGCCTGAAGCAGTTGCAATATAGGTTTGGCTGTTAGCGCCACTGATTGGAACACCATCCTTGTACCACTGGTTGCCGGTAGCAGAGGATGAAGTCAGCACAACAGATCCGCCTGCACAGAATGTTATCGGACCACCTGCACCAATCGTTGGTGTAGGTGGAATCGGGTTAACAATAGCAGCTAATGTTGCAACGGTTTTGTCTGTAGCGCCAGTTGAACCGACAACAATGTTACCAGCAGCTCCATTGATTGCGTTTGCAGCAAGGCGAACATATAGAGTAGTGGCAGCAACTGCTCCGGAAACTTGATTGAGTGTTACAGATGCACCAAAACCGGTAGTGCTTGAAAGAGACAGTTCATATCCTGTTGGAGCAGTTACAATGATATTGGCAGTAAGGTCCGCACCGGAAACTGTGATGCTTTGTGAAGCCGAAGCTGAACCGGCACAAACTGTCATTCCTGTTAAACTGCCAGTAGCTGTTATAGTAGGGGTAGCTGATACCACTGTTGCTTTACAAAGATCAATTTCTGGGGTTGTACTACAATTGAATGTTGAAACTTCCACATCTGTTGATACTCCATCTCCCATGCTTCCATCCACTTTATGCCCCACATAACAGAATCGACTGCTTCCTTCCTTGACGTAAACCATGGTATGACCACCAATTTCAGCAAATAAGGCAATATCGGTTCCAGGAGTAAAACTTGATGGCATTCCAGGATCGAAAGTTGCATTTGCCGTAGCCCTTCCTAACATGAACCTCTCCTGCTCACCCCATGTATAGAGATCCCCGTTTGAGGTCACCGCAGCAACGGCAGGAGTTCTGCTATCGTGCTCCTGAACAGAGAATGTTGAAACATTGGTAAACACTGTAGTATTTGTTCTCTTGACATTTACCCATGAGGTTCTCTCAGTGGTGGTGAAATCACCACATTGCTTTAAATTATTTGCCCCTAGTGCATAAAGCGATCCCGTATTGCTCAACACATAAAAAGTGTTTTTCGTAGTACTTTGTTCATTAATACCGCCAGTTACTCCAATCAATTTTGGGACGTTGGATGAATTGAATTCATTAGGCAAGGTCATCAATGTAGCGTAGTTTTTTGATGTGGAAGCTGTTGCATTACCAAGGTAAATGCTTGATCCCCATGCATAGGCCTGACCAGTTGAATTCAGTGCCATCAATCCATTTAATGAACCAGTACTAACCTGCCCCCTTACGGCAGTGATTCCTGTCAAATCAACGCCAGCACCTGTTTTTACTTTATGCCAAGTTGTGGCTGACAAGGAAGTTCCATCACCCTGAAGATTGGCACTGGCTTGTGTCAAGACCCATACATTACCCTCTGAGGTTACCAAGGCAAGTGTTTGATACGATGCAAACAACATGGTCACGCTAGCTGGCGTTACACCTGTTGGCAGATTTGTTGCTGCATCTCCACCCGTGGGTGTAGCAATTTTCTGAAATGTCTTACTAGTGGTTAAAGATGCGTCTAATACTGCTCCTTCAGTACCCCATGCGAAAAGCCCGGAAGTTGTCAGTAAAATACCCTGAACTGTAGATACAGTAACTACCGCACCTCCAATTGTAGCCTTCAATGGAGTACCAGTCATTGCCGGATAGTTGGTTGCGTTCAATGCAATTGGCGACAAAACATTACCAGTTCCGTTATTGGCAAAAGCCTCACCCCATACCACAAAACTTCCATCGCTTTTTTGCGCAACAGATTGGTGGAAACCACTGACAATCCTGTCATATTTTTGAGAAGGATCGCATGTAGCAACCTGAGCAGCTGTCTGCTGACTTGAAATGAACGGCAATACAAACGCCAGTAACAAGCATGATAATGCTTTTCTGATTGACTCAGTCATGAAATTGATTTTAAATGAAAACGCTTAATGAAGGCTTTCCAAGCAGGGGAATTGGAAGTGGAATTTCAAAAGAAATCGAGCAGACCTTGGAGTCATCCGTATTATTGGAGTGCAAAGGAAAATAAAACCAATGCAAAATGCAAGTATTTATGGAAATGAAATTCCCGAATATCCCTTATAACTAATAATTTCCTTTAACGAAGAATTCTAATTTACATTGCAATCAACTTCATCAAGACAAAAAATGGTAAAATTTATAGCAGTATTGGCACTACTCGTCGTCAACCATACCCACACAATAGCTTTGGTGAAATCAGCTGGAGACTCCATCCCATCTGTCGAATACAATACAAAACAATGGATTGTACCAGCGGCCCTTTTCACTGCAGGTTCTGCCATAGCCGCCATCCCATCACTGAGGAAACTTGAATCCAAGGTATATGATGGGTTCAATACCAAAAGGGAATCTACCCACATCGATGACTACACACAGTACCTGCCGGCATTGGCCGTTTTTACCCTGGATGCCGCAGGACTGAAAGGTAAAAACAAGCCCCAACAACAATTGCTTTTATACGCTCTGGGCAATGTCAGTGCGGCTGTCATTGTTAAACCAATGAAAAGAATCATTGGAAGGGCCCGCCCCGACAAATCAGATTTCCGCTCATTCCCATCAGGGCATACCAGTACGGCGTTTGTTGCAGCTGAGTTCTTGCACCAGGAATACGGCCACTACTCCCCCTGGATCAGTGTTGCGGGGTATGCAACGGCAGCTGCAACGGGCTACCTCAGGCTCTACAACAATCAACATTGGCTTGGTGATGTGATGGCAGGTGCTGCTATCGGCATGGCTTCAACCAAATTGGTTTACTGGATGAAGAGAGAAATTAACAAAAAAAAGAAGCTGAAAACCCAAGGGTTCTGATGGCTATTTGATCAGCTCTTTCCATCCCGCCTTCATGAAAGGCCACTGGGGAAGGGTATTCAACAGGACCAGCTCTTGGGGCAACTTTGTCTCATTGTCAAGAAACCTGAATATGCGTTGGATGGGATTTCGGCTGAACAACAGGGTGAAAATCCTCGCGCCCGACATCTTTTTATAGAACAACATGTGTAACAAAACCCTGTCGTACCACATGAATCTTTTCTGTAAAATCGATTTTTGGAGGAACGGATTTCCGGAAAGCGCCAATTGATCTACCACAGCAGCAACATGCTTCTGGATGAACCTGAAGGTATATCCGCTTGAAGGTTTTGTCTGCCCCCCGGCTGTTCCCAAATGAACAATATTTCCATTGACGGCTGGGAAAACATGGTCGGTCATTGGGATGACCCCAAACTCCTCTTCAAGCAAAGTGTAATCAGTAATTTTTAGGTAATCCCTCAAATAATCCCTGAGGCCTGCATCATAAGCTTCTTGCGTCAGTAAAGAAGGTGTAAATAGGGTGAATTCTACCAAGGCCCTTGTAGCGGAAAATGGCATCACATAAACAAAAGTGGTTCCTTCCTCCTGACCTACCCGGAAATCCATCAGCGTCGGCTTTTCAGGATCAAAAACAGGTTCCTTTGTTTCAATGATCCAACCCTTGAAATGCTGCAAAAGATATATTGTGTTATCCTTCAATACAGGCTGCTCAAACAAGATGCTGTTGAAGGCAAATGCTCCCCTAAAAATTTCATTTCCCGCACTAACCTCTAATCCACCCTCTATATTTTCAATTCCATTGACAGTCTCATGGAACACATCAACCCTTCCTGATTGGGCGATACGATCATAACAATGTTTGTAGAAGTCGATCCCTCGGATCATTTTGTATGCATAAGGCCCCAGGTGTTTCAATGCACCGTATCCGAGGCCATGAAACCAGGCCTTGTTCCATTTCCTGTAAACAATCTCCTCAAATAATCCTGCATCTTTTTCCCAGTAGCACCAGGTGCGGTCATTGCTGACTTTCTCCTCTTTTTCGATCAGGAGTATTTTTTTTTGAGCCAAGGATGGCTCCTGCAAGACATGCATGATAAAACTCAACCCTGCACAGCCACCGCCTGTAACGATATAATCATATTTATCCTTCAGGGGCATATTCCACCTTCTTGCCTTTCATGAGTTGCTTGTCACGCCTGACTTTTTCCCAATATTTCTTGTGGACATAGAGCATGCCAAAACTTTCGCCCTGGTGCTTGTGCAGGTGTTTGTGGTGCATCTTGTGTGCCCAACGGATAGCCCGGATATAGGTATTGTTGCTTCTTGAAAACCATTTGAAGCGCTGGTGAATGATCACATCGTGAACAATAAAATAAGCGAAACCATAGGCCATGATGCCAAAGCCGATTGCATGCAGCCACCAAAAACCTGGGGTTTGCATACCATACATGATGCTCAACATACTGGGGACAGCAAAAATCACAAAAAAAGCATCGTTTTTTTCAAAAAAACCTGGCTCTACCTGATGATGATCTTTGTGGAGGTACCATAGAAAACCATGCATCACCCAACGGTGTGTACACCAGGTGATGGCTTCCATCAGTAAAAAAACACCTAATACAATCAAAAAATACAGAACGGCTATCATGTGCGTAAAGTTAAGGCAATGTATCGTTAGTAAACAAGGGAAAGGTCTTCAATGTTCGCTGTCAAGTGAAAAGGTGTATGATAAAATAAATGCATGATGATGATATCCGTCAGCGAAACCGGATGGCGGGAATGTTTTATTTGTATAAATATTCCATCCCATGGGCACCGCATTGTTTTATAAGGAATTAGGGAAATTATTGTATGCGATTGCCATCGCTGACGAAACGGTAACCGAACAGGAAAAGGCAGCGGTAAGCAAACTGATCAGGGAACGGCTCTTGCACAAGGAGAGAGATGAAGATCGATTTGGGACAAATGAGGCATGGATTACACAGTTTTCTTTTGATACGGCCGAAGACAGTTATACAACCGCTGAAGAAGCATTTCAGGAATTTTTGGACTTTGCAAAAGCATATAAAAATGAACTGACCGACCAGGACCTGGATGTATGCATCAGTCTTTCGGAGCATATGGCAGACACTTACCATCAAGTCAACGAGAAGGAACATGGCATGCTCAGGGAATTGCGTGAATTTCTGAGAACGATCAACGGACCAAAACTTATTTTTTAATACCCCTCAAATCATACCAGCATGAAAAAAATTCTCCTTGTTTTTGACGGCAGCCATTTTTCTGAAGGCGCTTTCCGCATGGTCTCTTTTCTCAACGAATTTGAGCCCATCCTGGCAACAGGTGTATTTCTGCAACCGATTGACTACCGCGACATCATCGGGTACAGTGGCATGGGCACCGCAACGCCCATCACCGTTGCGCCCAATGAGACAGATGAAGGACTGATCAACAGGAACATGCGTTATTTTGAACAAAAATGCGAACATGCAGGGATTGAATTCAGAAGCCACCGCGATACAGACCTGTTTGCCCTGCAGGAACTGCAAACGGAAACTCGTTTTGCAGACCTCATGATCCTGAGCAGTGAAATATTCTATGAAAATGTGGGAAAAGAGCAGCCCAATGACTACCTCAGGAAAGTGCTTCGCCAGACAGAATGCCCTGTTCTGCTGGTGCCCGAAAAATATGCACTGCCCAGCAGGATCATGTTGGCATACGATGGAAAAGCAGATTCCGTCTTTGCAATCAAACAGTTCACCTATCTTTTCCCCCAATTGTTTCATTGGGAAACCAAACTGATTTCACTTGAGGATGAAAATGAACCCCTCCCACACCAGGAGCTGATTGAAGAGTTGGCAGCCAAGCATTTTTCCAACTTAACCCTTGAAGCTGTTACACAGGAAACTGCAGAAACTTTCGCCAATTGGGTGGCTGAACAAACAGAATACATGCTGGTGACAGGTGCATATGGAAGAAGTGAGCTGTCCAATCTTTTCAAAAAAAGCTTTCTTTCCGATGTGATCGGACAGCACAAGATACCCGTGTTTGTTGCACACAAGTAGTCGCCAAAACTGCTACCTTTGCCCATCTTAAATCAAGCATATGGCAAAAGGTCCTGTTTCAGCGTTCATTCAACACCACTACCGTCACTTCAATGCAGCTGCCCTTGTTGATGCTGCCAAAGGATACGAACAACACCTGCTCGAAGGGGGTAAAATGATGGTTACCCTGGCAGGTGCCATGAGCACTGCAGAACTGGGTGTTTCCCTGGCAGAAATGATCAGGCAGGGCAAGGTTGATATCATTTCCTGTACGGGCGCCAACTTGGAGGAGGATATCATGAACCTGGTTGCTCACAGCCACTACAAGCGTGTTCCCAACTACCGCGACCTGACTCCTCAACAGGAATGGGAATTGCTAGAGCAGGGATTGAACCGGGTGACCGACACCTGCATTCCTGAAGAGGAAGCATTCAGAAGGATACAACACCATATCGTGAAGCTCTGGAAAGATGCTGATGCTAAGGGTGAAAGATATTTCCCGCATGAGTTCATGTATGAACTGCTGAACAGCGGCGTGATGAAGGCTGATTATGAAATCGATACCAAAGACAGCTGGATGATTGCCGCTGCTGAACGCAACCTCCCCATCATTGTAGGTGGATGGGAAGACAGCACCATGGGCAATATCTTCGCTTCCTATATCATCAAAAATGAAATGAAGGCCACCACCATGAAAAGTGGTATCGAATACATGGTTTGGCTGGCCGATTGGTACCGCCATAACAGTGGTGGAAAAGGCGTAGGCTTTTTCCAGATTGGCGGCGGTATTGCTGGCGATTTCCCTATTTGTGTTGTTCCGATGATGTACCAGGACCTGGAATGGCATGATGTTCCTTTCTGGAGCTATTTCTGCCAAATCAGCGACTCCACCACATCTTATGGATCTTACTCTGGTGCAGTGCCTAATGAGAAGATCACCTGGGGAAAGCTTGACATCAATACGCCCAAATACATTGTAGAGAGTGATGCAACCATCGTTGCACCGCTCATTTTCGCGTATATCCTTGGATGGTAAATGGAAGAACAGGCCAAACAATCGGTACTCACTTTTTATTGCGACCGCATCCAACAAAATGGATGGGAAGAAATCATCCTGCGCGATGAGGCAACTGGTTTCAAGGCTACCATCATTCCTTCGGCAGGTGCCATCCTGAACAAGCTGGAAGTTCCACACAATGGAAAAATCATCAACATCATTGAAGGATTCAAGGATGCTGATGATTGGAAAGCCAATTTCACCCCTGCATTTTCCGGGGCAAAACTTTCCCCTTTTGTTTGTCGGCTCAATAACTCCACCTATACCTGGGAAGGACAACAGTACACCACAGGCAAATTCTTCATGAACGGACATGCCATCCATGGGCTCCTCTATGATGTTCAACATGAAATTGCCATTGCAGAAGCATCCGCCTTCATGTGCGAATGCAAATTCCTCTACCGTTACAAGGGCACTGATCCTGGCTACCCTTTTGCTTTTGACATGAATATTCGGTACAGGCTCGAAGGCGGCTGCAGACTTACCATCATCACGACTGTGCACAACAGGAGTGGAAGAAATATCCCCATGTCTGACGGCTGGCATCCCTACTTCAAGCTTGGGGAAACCATCGACACGGCAACCCTTCAGATCAATGCAAAGAAGCAGGTGGAGTTCAACGATACGTTGGTCCCTACCGGTAAATTGATCAGGAATAAAAAATGGTTCAAGGGTGCACCACTAAAGGATGTCTCTCTTGACAATTCATTTGTGCTCGACATGGAAGAACCCATGCCGCACTGCACGCTCTCCGATGAACAACTTGGTCTTGAACTCTATATTTATCCAGACCGCGCCTATCCCTATCTCCAGGTCTATACTCCAGACCATAGAAAAAGCATCGCCATTGAAAACCTCAGTTCGCCTCCCGATTCCTTCAACAACAAGATGGGATTGATTGAACTGGGTCCGGAAGATTCACAGGCTTTCCAAACAAGGTACCGCATTGCCAAAATAGAGAAAAAAGAAGTGAAAAAAAGCTTCTGGTCTAGTATCTTCGGTTAAGCTTCAATGCGCGTAACGCATCCCAGCTTTCATTTCAATTTCAACTCATGTAACTCATCCCACCGGGTTGTATACCTTCCGCTCCGCATTTCCTGTCGCATCTTCCAATTGCGGGTAAGCCCGGAGGAAACAAACTTCACCATATCATCCCGCATGCTGAAATTGATATTGTCCAGGGCCTGCATGAGGGCCCGGTTCTGCTGCTTATTCTGCGCATCAAAAAGATTGCCTTGCAATGCATCATCCGGAACAATACCACCCAGCATCACACCGGCCTTGGCATACTTGGAGCCCTTGCGGTAAAGGGATTCCACCAAAGGCAGCGCTGCCCTGATGAGCTCTGCTGTATCCGACGTAGGTTTCATCAGCGTAAAATACCGGTGATGGTGCTGGGGATCGTAGGCATACTGGCCACTCTGCTGTCCGTTCGTCACCACAAAAACATCAATGGAAGATGCAGCACCATATTGCCTGCGCAGCTTCTCTGCCGCCCTTGAAACATAGGTGGCCACTGCTTCCTTTAATTCCTGCAATGCATAGACGGGCTTGCCAAACATGCGCGTGGTGGCAATCATTTTTTTCTTCTCCAGAGGGTCCTTCATCTGGATGCAGGACACCCCATTCAGCTCCCTGATCATGCGGACTCCCACCACACCGCCGAGGTTTTTCCTGGCCCACTCTTCCGGCATATGCCGCAACTGCCAGGCGGTATTGATCCCATAAAGATCATTGAGCTTGCGTGCATATTTACGGCCAATGCCCCAGAGATCAGACACGTCGGTCATCTCCAAAGCCTCCTGCAACTTGTCTGCAGTATTCAATACCATCACACAATGGCTTTTCCTTTTATCTTTTTTGGCAAGGCGATTGGCCACCTTGCTCAATACTTTTGATGGCGCAATACCCACCGATACCGGAATACCCGTCCACTGCACCACCACATCCCTCAAGCGCTCTGCAAAACCCTGCAGGGCATGTTCAGGAAGGTGGGACAGGTTGATGAAGGCCTCATCCACAGAATAGACCTCCACACACCGGTATGTGGAATCATCTGCCAGCAGACGCAGCGTATCCATCACCCGCATGCTCATGTCGCCATAGAGGTGATAGTTGGAAGAAAAAACGGTAATGCCCTGGGTGCGGATCAGTTCTCTGCTTTCAAACAGCGGAACACCCATGGCAATCCCGGCCTTTTTTGCCTCGTCCGTTCGGGATATGATGCAGCCGTCGTTGTTGCTGAGCACAACAACGGGCTTGCTGTTCAAATGGGGCTTGAACAATCTTTCGCAGGAACAATAGAAACTGTTGCAATCGACGATGGCGAACATGCTTACACCTGATGTATAACGTAAGTAACCACTCCCCAAATCGTGAACTCCGCATAAGGATCTATATCAATCGGTGCGAGGCGGTTGGTTTCCGGCACAAGCCGCATTGTATTGAACCCTTTTTCAAATCGCCTGATCAGCATATCCCCATTCAGTACAGCAATCACCACTTTGCCACTCACAGGCTTGATGCTGCGGTCAACAATGACGGTATCGCCATCAAAGATTCCGGCACCAACCATGGCTTCTCCGCGAACGCGCATGAAGAAAGTGGCAGGCTTGTTGCGGATCAGTTGTTCATTGAGGTCAATCCCTCGCTCTGCGTAGTCGTCTGCAGCAGCCCCAAACCCTGTGGCATTGGCTGTTTTAACCTGTTGCTGCGTATAGTCTTTGGAGCCGCTGTAGGCCGCTCCCTGGTAAAGTTCGCCATCCATATATACTAATTTATTTAGCAATACTATACTAATTTATTTAGTATTCAAAATGATGTTTATCACCTCCTGTACAAATGCTATACGATAGGAATCGCGCAATCAGCATCAACCCTTAAAAAAAATCTTTGTATTTATCGTATTTTTAGAGAGAACTATTGCTGGCTAACCTCAATACTAAAACACTATTCATGTCAGAACAACAAGAGATAAAATTCCTGGAAGGTCCAAGATCAAGATGGGTTGATTTTAAATTTGTCATCAAAGTTTGTATTGAATTTGTACGGGGATTTCGTGCCCTGCATTTCACAGGACCCTGTGTCACGGTATTCGGTTCAGCCAGATTCAAGGAAGACAGCCAATATTATGACCTGACCAGGAGGTTTTCGGCAGAAGCCGCCAAACTGGGCTTTACCATCCTGACGGGCGGTGGACCAGGATTGATGGAAGCAGCCAACCGCGGTGCCAAGGACGTTGGAGGAAAATCAGTTGGCTGTAACATCCTGTTGCCCATGGAACAGGAGCCCAATCCCTATCTCGACAAATGGGTGAATATCCGGTATTTCTTTGTGAGAAAAACATTGTTGATCAAATACTCCTATGCGTTTGTAATTATGCCAGGAGGATTTGGAACACTGGATGAACTCTTTGAAGCAATGACCCTGATCCAAACCAAAAAAATACAAGACTTTCCCGTCATCATCTTCTGCAAAGATTACCACAAGGAAATGCTCGAGTATATCGAAAAAATGAAGCATTTCAACACCATCTCCAAGGAAGACATGGAACTTTTCCTCGTAACCGATTCTATCGAAGAAGCCATCGCGCTCATCAAAACCTGCATCAACAAATACGGCTTAACCCATATGGCAAAAAAACCAAGCTGGATACTGGGCGAAAAGAGATGATTTTTGTCATGTTTTTGGCGATCTCCCATCATAAAATATGGACTTACAATGTTTGAGTTTTGTATCAAACATTAAAAAAAGCCATATGAACGGAAGAATTCTCGAACTTTTCATGAAGGAAAATGATGCCTGGGATGACATGATCACCAGACAAAAAAAAGAAATCCCCAACCTTCAAAGAATGATTTCATCCATCTTTGAAGGGAAAAAATTCCAGGATGATGAAATCACTTCAAATGTAAACCACCTGAAAAGTGAAATGCAAGCCCAGGAAACATGCATGACAAACATCAAGGAAGAATTGGCCAAGCAACAGCATTTTTTGGCCAGTGAAAAAAGGGGAAATTCGTATCCAGTTCATACCCTCCTAAGCCAGAATGCCCTTCGTGAAAGGATCCGGAATGCAGAACGACAGTTCCTGGACCTTAAATGCAACTACCTCAACTATCTTGCCAACACCTTATAACAACACAATACCCCTCCTTCCACGGGAAGGGTATATGCTTAGCAAAAAATGTCACCAATGAACAGCCATGCTTGTGTGCATTGTGGCGAAAGCTGCAATGGAACAATCAATGACAATGGTCATTTTTTCTGCTGCGATGGATGCAAGCAGGTTTATCTCATTCTGCAAGAGACGGATGCATGCAATCCGTCCATGATGAAAACCCTTGATGGGATTCAACCCAAAGGGAAATTCAAATCAGACAAATGGGATTTTCTGGACGAACCTGCGATTGCCCGGCAGTTGGTTTCCTTCAGCGATCCCAAACAAGTGCATATCCTGGTTGCTCTTCCCAACATCCATTGCTCCAGTTGCATTTGGCTGATTGAACACCTGGGCCGGATCAACAAGGGAGTGATCAGTGCTTCAGTAGATTTCGAGAAAAAAGAAGCATTGATTGTCTATGACCCGTCAATGCTCAAACTGAGCAATATAGCGGCTTTGCTCGATTATATCGGCTATCCCCCATCCTTCAATCATGCAAGCACTGACAAGGAAAAACCCTCCTCCAACAACAGACAAACAATGGTAAGGATTGGGTTGGCAGGTTTCTGCTTCAGCAACATCATGATGCTCAGCTTCCCTGATTATCTTGCCACCGAAGGCATTGATGAAACCTTGCTCAGCACAACCTTCAGCCACATCAGCCTGCTGCTCTCTGTTCCAGTCCTTTTATACGCAGCTGCCCCATTTTTCGTGCAGGCATGGAAAGGACTTCGCCAGCAATTTCTCAACATTGATGCGCCGATCGCTTTGGCCATCCTCATCACCTTTGCAAGAAGTGTTTATGAAATCCTGGGCAATACAGGTACCGGCTACCTTGATTCCATGAGTGGCATTGTTTTTTTTATGCTGCTGGGAAGATGGTTTCAGAAAAGAACACAGAGGTCCATTTCTTTTGACCGCGACTACAGGTCTTATTTCCCGATGGGTGCATTGGTGCTCAACAACGGCATCAAAAAATACAAGTCCATCGAGAAAATTATCAAAGGGGATCTACTATTGATACGCAACCAGGAATTGATTCCCGCAGATGCAATATTGCAACAAGGCATCGCCAATATTGACTACAGCTTTGTAACCGGTGAGAATGAGCCTGTTTCCATCCATGCAGGAGAGATGATTTTTGCAGGGGGGAAACAAGTGGGAACTGCGATTGAAATTGAGGTAACAAAACCGGTTGCGGCGAGTCATCTCACCAGGCTATGGAACAACGATGCGTTTCACCATACCAAAAACAAGGAGGCTTCTTTTATTCATCCCTGGAGCAATTATTTCAGCATTGCATTGTTTTCCATTGCCATGATTTCAGGAATCTACTGGCAGGCCACCAACCCGGCCAATACCTGGAAGGCCGTCACTTCCATCCTCATCGTAGCCTGTCCCTGCTCCCTTTTGCTATCAGCCACTTTTACTTTTGGCAACCTCATGCGCATCTTTGGTAAAAGGGGATTCTTCCTGAAAAATGCCAATGTCATTGAAAGAATCGCTGAGGCTGATGTGGTGGTATTTGACAAAACAGGGACCCTTACTGCAAGTTCTGCTGCAGCCGACAGGCACAGCATTCAATACGAAGGAAAACTGATCAGCTTCATGGAAGCCACCATGATCAAATCTGTGCTCATGCAATCCAACCATCCATTGAGCCGGTCGCTATCGGAGTGGAATGACTGGAACGACATACCGGAAGAGCCACAGCTTACAGCTTTTGAAGAAATTCCAGGCCAGGGCATTGCAGCAATATATGAAGGACAACAGATTCGGTTGGGGAAAGCCGATTTTGTTTGCGAGAACAAGTGGTTCTCCAAAACCATTGCTGATGAAGGTTCAACCATACACCTCAGTATCAACGGGCTTTACAAAGGAAAATTCAGGATTGCAAAGGACTACCGCAAGGGAGTTTTTGACATGATGCATTCCTTGATGGATGCAGGAAAGCAGGTGCACATCATCAGTGGTGACAATGCACATGAGGAAAAATTTCTTCAAACGCAATTGGGCAATACAGCAACAATGTTCTTCAACCAGTCACCGGAAAATAAATTGCAGTACATCAAATCTTTGCAAGAGAAAGGAAAAAAACTGATAATGGTGGGAGACGGATTGAATGATGCCGGAGCCCTGCAACAAAGCAATGCGGGCATCGCTGTTACAGACAATTCCAATTATTTCACACCAGCTTGTGACGCCATTCTTGAAGGTAAAAACATGGCACAGCTGCATCAGCTG
>CALPWM020000035.1 GCA_943327275.2 Chitinophaga pinensis | reverse complement strand
CCTTTTGCATGCAACCGGCATATCAGATTATTCAATTTTTCTTGATGAAGAAACCCTGGATTTGTTTGGGGTTTTGAGGGTGGAAGATGAAACGGCCATGGATGAACTGCCACATCATCCGGTGATGAAAAAATGGTGGGCCTACATGCGCGACATGATGGAATGCAATGAGGACAACTCCCCCGTCAGCATCCCCCTGAAAAATGTATTTTACATGCCTTGAGATGGAAACAAAACCTTTATTTATCAACAAAACAGCGATTGTTACCGGCGCCGGACAAGGCATTGGCTTGAAGATTTGTGAGATGCTGGCTGCTGAAGGGGCAAGGGTGATTTTGAATGATGTGGATGAGTCCTTGTGTGAGACTGCTGCAGCATCAATCGAAAACAATGGTGGCACATGCATGGCCATGCCCGGAGACTCCAGCGATCCGGCATTCATTCAATCGATGGTTGATGCTTGCACAACACACTGGGGTGGTGTAGACATTGCCATCGCCAACGCAGGCATCACTCTTTTTGGAGATTTTTCCGATTATCCTGTTGCGGATTTTGACAGGGTGATGGAGGTCAACCTCAGGGGGACTTTCTACCTTGCACAAGCAGCATCGAACCAGATGAAAAAACAAGACCATGGTGGATCCTTGCTTTTCACCTCATCGGTGACCGGTCACCAGGCACACAAGAATCTTGCCGCTTATGGCATGAGCAAGGCGGCCATTGAAATGCTGGCGAAAAACCTCGTATCGGAACTTTCATCTTACCGCATCAACATCAATACCATCGCGCCTGGCGCAACCCTTACCGAAAGAACATTGCTTGACCCTGCTTATATTGAAACCTGGTCGAGGATCACACCCATGGGAAGACCCGCAACAGTGGAAGATATTGGACATGCTGCGTTGTTTCTTGTTTCGGACCATGCACGTCATATCACCGGACAATCTTTGATCATCGATGGCGGTTGGACTGCTGTCAGCCCAACTCCTTATTAACCACATGAACATCACTACTCTCTGCAACCACAGATCAATGCTCGGCGAAGGTCCTGTCTGGGACGCTGCCAACAATGCCATTCTTTGGGTGGATATCATGGGTTGTGCTATCCATGAATTGAACAGAAAAAACAACTCATTTACCAGCATTGCCACACCCAGCATGATTGGTTCTTTTGCCCTTTGCAATGACGGAAACATTGTTGCAGCACTGCAAGAGGGGTTTGTGTTCATCAACAGGAATACCGGAGAGATCAGTACGATCGGCGATCCTGAAAAGCATCTGCCTGGCAACCGTTTCAATGATGGCAAAACAGATCCTGCCGGAAGATTTTGGACAGGGAGCATGTCGCTGTCGGGTGAAACCGGCACAGGAAATCTTTATATGCTGGACGGCAAGTTGAACATCAACAAAAAGATTGAAAACGTCTCCATTTCCAATGGCTTGTGCTGGAGTGAGGATCTGAAATATTTTTACTATATCGATACACCAACCATGGAAGTGGTTCGGTATGATTATGACAACAGCAATGGTGAGATCAGCAACAAGACCAGGGTCATCAGCATTCCCGGCAAAGAGGGCTATCCTGATGGCATGACCATGGACAGCGAAGGGATGCTCTGGATTGCTCATTGGGAAGGATGGCAGGTTGCACGGTGGAACCCTTTCACCGGTGAAAAAATCGATGCCATTCAGCTGCCGGTTTCGCTGGTCACTTCGATCTGTTTTGGTGGCGAGAACATGGATGAGATGTACATCACTTCGGCCAGGGTCGGATTGACAGATGAACAACTGGCGGAAGAGCCCCTTGCTGGAAGCAGCTTTATCATTGAACACAGTGGCTATAAAGGATCTGGGTTTGCACCCTTCAACATAACGCAACATTAAATCAACTACATGAAACCAACAGGCATCATCAGCAGCTTTCTTCTCCTCCTTTTTGCATTGTCGGGCAGTGCACAGGTTACGCAACGCAACATCCTGGCCACCACCTATTCACCAGAAAAGGTTGTTGCATCCATCATCCCCAAAGACAAATGGAAACCTTATCCTTTGACCCCAAAACAATGGAAGGATGCTGTTCCTGACAGCATGCTGAAAGGCATTGTGGACGGCGCTTCCAGCGTCATGTCCTACAAATTTGAACCCATCAGCGGTTCGGTTTCCATGGACTTCAAGCGCACCGGCGACAGGCTCAGGCATTCCGGCATCTCTTTCAAAAAAAGGGAAGTGTTGATGTACATGGTGCTGGCAGAAAGCATTGAAGACAAGGGCCGTTTTATGGAAGCCATCTTCAACGGCATCTGGTCAATCTGTGAAGAAAGTTTTTGGGGTGTGCCTGCACATATCGGCGGAACCGGACTTCCTGATGTAGAGCGCCCCGCAGTAGACCTGTTTGCAGCGGAAACGGCATCGGTAATGGCCATGGCAGATTATTTTGTCGGCGATAAGCTGGATAAGATCAACCCATTGATCAGAAAACGCATCTACCATGAAACGGACAGAAGGCTGTTTACACCGATGTTGAAATATGGCGACGGTTACAAGTGGATGAGCAGAACAATACCCGTGAACAACTGGAATCCATGGATCATGTCGAACTGGATCCTCAGCAGCCTGATGCTGGAACGCAACGAAGTCAGAAGGGTTACCATGACCCATGCTGCCATGAAGGGACTGGATGCCTACCTGAACAGCTTGGGCGATGATGGTGGCTGTGATGAAGGCCCAAGCTATTGGTTTGCTGCAGGTGCCAGCGTTTACGATTGCCTGGAACTTTTGCACAATGCATCCAATGGTGCCATCAATATATATGGCAATGAACTCATCAAAAAAATGGCGACCTATATCACCAACACCCATATTGCAGGAAACTATTTTGTGAATTTTGCGGATGCCGATCCAACTCTAACGCCCAGCGGCATGTTGCTCTACCGCTTTGGAAAGGACATCAATGATACCACCATGATGGAGTTCGGAAAATGGGCACAGCAAAACTATCCTTCCAAGCCTGGTGGTTCGACGGGTATGAGGATGCGTCACCTGGGTTCCCTGCTCAACCTCAAAAATATTGATGCAAGCCCAAGTAAATTCAAGGACCCTGCCAGTGCCTGGATCAGCGACATTCAAATCCTGACGGCAAGAACGGAGAAGGGATTGTTCCTGGCCACCCACGGAGGCCACAATGCAGAAAGCCATAACCACAACGATGTGGGTGATTTCATCATCTATGTGAAGGGTGAACCCATGATCATCGATGCAGGCCGCGGCAATTACACGGCCAGAACATTTTCAAGCCAGCGCTATGAACTCTGGTTCACCCAATCACAGTACCACAACCTGCCCATCATCAATGGGGTTGGACAACAGGCTGGACGAGAGTTTGAAGCGAAATCTGTCAAAAGCCTGATCAACGAAAAAGAATCCTCGCTTACCATGGATATTGCAGCTGCCTATCCGGACAGTGCAGGCATTGAACGCTGGAACAGGACGGTGAGGCTCAACAGGGAAAAAGAAACAGTGGAAATCAATGAGGATTACCAGTTCAAGGCGAACCCCGTTTCACTGCAGCAGGTATTCATGACCGTCTGTGCTGTTGATACCCATGTTCCCGGAAAGGTTTTGTTCAGTGATGCCAAAGGAAACAAATTGACACTGGATTATGACCCGAAAAAATGGACTGTAACAACAGAAATACCTTCTTTTGAGGGGATGGAATACGAAAGTTTCGACAAGAAATGGGATGGGAAAAAGATTACGAGGGTCATTCTGACCAGAAATAACACAAAGTCCAAAGGGGATCACCGATTTTCATTTCAAGTGAATTAACTTTGCCGCCCCGGCCTCGTAGTACAATGGATAGTATGAGAGTCTCCGAAGCTCCAGATCCCGGTTCGATTCCAGGCGAGGCCACTCTCCTGCAAAAAAGACAATCCTCAATCGGATTGTCTTTTTTGTTTGTGCAGCTTTTGCTTTGACTTGTTTTTAGTTTTTATCTGATTGTCTCTGGTACACCCTCACATAGTCAATCTCAAAGCGGTTTGGAAATGGTGTTTCAGAAGGATCACCGCCATTCATGCCTCCCATAGCAAGATTGAGCAACATATAATGTGGCTGACGAAAGGGGTTAAACCCAGAGCCATCGCGGTTGTACAAGGAGTCTACATCAACCCTGTTCAAGAGTTGATCGTCCACAAAAAGGGATATTTCTTTTTCGGTCCAATCCATGCGCCATGTATGAAACTTGCTGGCCCATGCCGCGCCACCAAGGGAGTCTGTTGGGTATTTTTTTCCGTACCATTTTGCACTGTATCCATTGCTGTTCAGGCAGGCGATATTGGCCAACAGTGAACCTCGATAATACTCCATGATATCAATTTCCCCATTGGCAGGCCATCGTTTTGTGTCACCAAGCGTCCACCAGGCCGGCCACATGCCCTTGCTGATATCAATGCGTCCGCGCATTTCAAAACGACCATACTGCCAGGAAAACTTTTTCCTGGTATTCAAACTGGAGGACGTGTACAAGATGTTCTTTCGGCTTTTTTTCCAGTCGGTACTCCCCTCTTCATAAAGCGGATTGGGCCTGTTTTCCCTTCTTGCTTCAATCACCAACATCCCATTTTCACAAATGGCGTTATCCCTCTGGTACCATTGCAACTCATTGTTCCTTACAAAGCCTTTTTCATAAGACCATTTGCTGGTATCGGGCGCACCATTGATGTTGAACTCATCAGCCCAAACCAACTTGTATTCACCATCCTTCGCATGAACAGGAATAGTATTGTTTTGTGCGAATGAAAAGGAAAAGAAGCACATAAGAGGCAATAGCAATTGAAAACGTTGAAGTGAAATCATCTGATGAATTGATTGAATCTTAAGTATGATGAGGGTTAAATAACAATTGGGAACAGACCATCAAAACCAGTGCCGAAAAAATCTTTTCGCATGATGGCAATTGTATTTGGAGGCTCAAATTATGTAAAAATATTACAACAATCGATTGTACTGGCTCATCCTTTCATAAATCCCTTCAATGTATAATACACTGTTCCCATCAACTCCCTGATGCATTTCTCAGTTGTAGACAATGAGGTTGGATTGGGAATAAAATCCATCGGGGTTAATGCATATTCGCCCAATTTAAAATCTACAGGGTATGGTTGAACTACCAGCCCTACACTTTCAAAAGAGATTTTTGCCCTGCGCATATGAAAGGCCAGGTAACAAGGATGATCCGGGCTCCGTTGGATGGTAGAATTTTTTTCACCTCCCTTGATTCATCTTCCGTGGTTTCAACTTCACCAGTAACCAAGATTTGCTTTGGAGGAACACCCATTTGTATAGCGGTTGCCTGCAACAATTCAGATTCTGGCGGACCAATTTTCCAGGGAAGTTTTCCTTTGGTAAAAATGATGACGGGTGCTTTTTTTGCCTTGATCAACTCCATCCCGCCAAAAAAACGATCAGGATCGTTCCATTCGCTGATGATGCCTTTTGCTGTACGGATGGAATGCGTCATTCCACTCAAGACAACGATGGCATCAGCAGGAAGCATGTCTGCAGGAGTTTTCCTGCTGCCAACCGCTTCCAGCTGGGCGAACAAAAATGATGAAACCACCGGCGTTGAAAGCGTAGTGAACACAATCAATGCCGTCCAGATGATGGCATACTTCCTTTTGACCAACCCCACAATGATGCATAAAAAGAAAAGCGAATAGGGTGAAAATAAAGCTGGCAAAATCTTATGCAAATAAATCATGTGCAATGGGGTTCCATCAAAAATAGAACAGAATCATTGCATTGCTGTATTTGTTTTACTGACCAGCCTCCATGCTATGTATCTCTATCCCCGCTGCAGGCAATTGCTTTTTAACCCATGGACCATTCCCGGTTTTCATCTTGAAAGATGCGGCATGTGCACTGTTATTGAGTAATACAATGAAAAGTTTTTTTCCATCAACAGACTTGGCCAGGATATAGTCAATGACAGGATTGTCCAACTGTACTTTGTTGGAATCTATCAGCAGATTGGCTTTGATGCCATTGATGGTTCCGGCTGCAAATCCATAGGTCTGGTGTGGCCCCACCTTGGGTGTGACAAAGCCACGCGGGAATTTAACTGCGCCCTTGGAGCGGAGTTCAGCTTCCGCCATCAGATAGTCGGTCAGCCATCCGATCTGCCACCAGGCATGGTGTGGATAAGGCCCTGCACCACGGTTCATTGCCCTCCAATAATAAGAGGCAACACTGGTTTTGGGATCAACAAAGGCGTCTCTTCCCCATGCAACGGCTCTTGCCATATCGATGAATATCTTTTCGCCAGTAAGTTTAAACATGCGCACAAAAAGGCCTGCATGGCTTGCCAACAAAATAGGGCCATGGGTATTGGCAGAACCAAAAATACCACCGTGTTCAAAGCTTAATCCGGACTGTGAAATTTCCCAGTCTTTGCGCAGGATACCATTGACTTTTTTGACATCATTTGTCGGCATCGGATGGGTATAAATGGAAGCCGTATAGAATTTTGCACAAGCAATGGCTGCCGTTTTGTAGATGTTGTTCTGTGTCATCTCATAGAGATCCAAAAAGGCTTGCGCAGATTGCGCTGTTGCGAAATCAGGATTGTAACGAGCATCACCACAAACACCGAGAAAATGTCCCTTTGAACTACCATTGTCGATGTACCATTTTGCTGCTTTTTCTGCAGCCATCAGGTATTGGGGATTTTTCAAAAACTTGTAAGCAATCATCAATCCATAAAAAGTAGGTCGAAGGTCTTTGAGGTCGCGAAAAACCTCTTCTCCTGATTTTTTATCATAGGCTACAGCCCAGCTCCCATCAGTATTTTGCGTCTTGATCAACCAATCAGCACCTGCCTTCAAGCTTTCTTTCAAGGCTTGGTTATCAGGCTCAAAAAGCAAGATGTTGCCAAGATCCAGCATGGTATAATAAGTGACCGCAATCGGCTCAACCACATCCCCCCACTCTTCAACAAAACGCTGGGAATTGAACAGATAATACTGGCCTTCGAGTGCTCCTTTGAAAAAGCCTTTCTCCTTGATTTGTTGCTGCAATTTGAAATTGAGTGCAAAGGGCAAGACTTCATCTTTCAATTGACGATCTCCTGTTGCATTGGCCAGCATCCACATGGCCCCATAATCTGAATTCTTCATGGCATCCTTGTTCGAGCCCACAACACCACCCAGGTATGATTGTGCACCTATCTGCATTCCTTTGTATTCCTTTATATTCCAAAGGGAAAGCTTGGGGTCTTTCAGATAGAGATGCATTTTCTGAATGCGATCCGTGAGGGATTGTTTGCTTTCCCGCAAAGCCAATGATTCCTTGAACTTGAAAACATCATAGACTGCATGATTCAAGACCTTAAACCAATCACCATCCACCATGCTGATGCGATAAGAAAACTGGACAAGATCACCGGCTTTCAATTTTGATTTGGGCTCACCCAATACAGGATAATACAAGGTTGGCGCGAGTGCTGATTTCCTGTTCTTGTGTGACAGACCAATATTCCAATTGTCATGTGTCAAGACCAGACTATCCCAGGGATTCCTGCAGTAAACAGGATCTGGAATGACTGCAATCGTCACCCCTGATTTTGTTGTGACCAAAGGGCTCAGGGTACTTGCGGTCCTTTCCCTGTATATGGCCGGCAAGGAGGGAACCCCTTGGCCATAGGTGTAACCCAAAATAAAATCATCCTGGATAGAACTGCCCTGAAAATATCCAGGGATCATGCCCCAGGCCATATCAGATACATCAACAGTAGCAATTGTGGGCGTTGCTACTGAAAAATATCCCGGTTGATGAACCTTGATGGTTTGTTGAACAATGATGTCGGAAGGAAATGCAGGATCAAACTTCCATGATGTTTTAATACTTCCTTTTTCATCCTCGTGTTCAAACACCATTGCTCCATCAATAGTACGCGTTGCCTTTTCTGGAAAATAATGATGGGCCTGCCCTGCTGTGTTCAGCGAAACGGGATTCGTAGCATCTGCCCATGATTTTTGCTGGGTCTTGTAGGCTATTTCAGGATAACTTCCCCCGGTATTCAAGGTAAAGGATGTATCAGGTTTTTCATTGGGTTTGGTGGCACTAAAGAGGAAGGTATATTCACCAGAGGGTTTCCCCACACTGACCCATGCTGATCCACGTTTCAAGTCAACTCCACTGACCTTCCACCCTGCTGCAGAATGGGTCCATTTGACCCTGATGTTTCCATTTTCAAGTTTGAGTTCATTGGAAGATTGTGACTGTGTCCAAAAGGGCAACAAGAGCACCAGCAATACCTGACAATTTCGCCATATGACATTCATGCTACAGACTATTTCCAGCCAATATAACCACGATTCAGTTCTTGTTAAAATTGTACACAAAATAGCCTACCGCAAACGATTGCAGATGAATGATATTTTGATACAAATCATTATCTTGAGCATCCAAATCAACAATTGCTTATGTGTAAAAAGTACTGCTACATTGTGGTTACTGCCTTATTCCTGTGCATCAACAGTTTCGCACAAACCAGAACCGTTTCGGGTAAAGTGGTTTCAGAAACCGGAGAGCCCCTGATCGGCGCCAGCGTAACCGTCAAAGGAACCACCTCATCAACCCTTACTGGAAAAAATGGCGAGTTCAGCATCAGGCCTAGCGCCAAAGCAACCTCCATTTCAATTTCTTTTTCTGGAATGGAAACCGCAGAGGTCGGCATCGGTAAAAAAGACAACATCACTGTTATCATGAAAACCCAGGTAACCAACCTGAACGATGTCATCGTGGTGGGTTATGGAAGCATCAGAAAAGCAGATGCCACCGGTGCCGTGCAACGCATTTCCCGTGAAGACCTCATCAGGGAAAGCCCAACCAATATTCTTCAGGCCATCCAGGGGAAACTCGCGGGTGTCAATGTTACCCAAAATGATGGAGCTCCGGGTGCCGGTCTCAGCATCAGGGTGCGGGGATCCAATTCTTTCCTTGGCGGAACAGAGCCGCTCTATGTAATTGATGGAGTTCCTTTCAACAACACCAGCAGCGGTACAACGCCCTCCTCTATTGGTGGAGATGAGAAGCAAACGCTCAACGTCATGGCCTTCATCAACCCCAATGATATTGAATCCATTGATGTATTGAAAGATGCCTCTGCCACTGCCATCTATGGATCTAGGGGCGCCAACGGTGTTGTTCTGATTACCACAAGAAAAGGAAGGGTTGGCAAGGACAAGGTTGAATTGCTTGCCAATGTGGGTATGTCTGAAATTACCAGAAAAATTGATGTGCTCACCCCTTATGAATATGCTGCATATCAAAACCTCTCTTTCCTCAATGCCAACAGGTATGATGGCACAAGCTATACCATGCCATATGCCAATCTTGATCCTTTAAAGGATTTGACTACCAACTGGCAGGATGCCATTTTCAGGAATGGATTGCAACAACAATATACATTGAACGTTTCAGGGGGATCTGAAAACGGAAGCCATAGCCTTACCATGAACCACCTGAGCCAAAGCGGAATTGTGCAGAATTCCAATTTCAGGAAGATCGGATTGAGCTATAACCTCTACAGAAATATTGGCAAGAACATCAAAATTGGCAGCAGCAATACGGTTTCCACTTCCACCACCAATGGGGTGAAAACCGGTACTGACAAGTCTGATGCAGCCAGTGCTGGCGTCATCCGTTCTGCTATCACCTTTCCGGCAACCATCGATTCTGTGGAAGAATATGATGGATCAGGAGATGGTTTCTTCATTACCAACCCTGTGATTTATACCAACAATGTATTGAACAAGGTGACGGCCCTCAATATTTTCTCTTCTAATTATATTGAGGCGAGCCTTGGAAAATATTGGAAAATCAGGGGAAACCTTGGATTCAACCATGGATCCAATACACGCGACCAATATTATCCAAGAACGGTTTACGAAGGTTTCAGCATCAGGGGATGGGGATTGAAATCAGACAATCTTTGGAGCAGCATGGTATCCGAAGGACTGCTGACCTATAACCGGAAAATCAACAAGCACAGCATTGTTGTTACCGGCGCATCTACTTTTGAAAGGAGCAATGGTCAGAATAAAAGAGTGGAAGCAAAAACCTTCCCCAATGACATCCTTCAAAACGAAAACATGGAATCGGCAGAACAAATCATGCCCGTTTCATCCAACCGTTTTCAATCAACCCTGATATCATTTCTGGGAAGGATGAATTATTCCTACAACGATAAATATGTTTTCTCCCTCTCCTACCGCGAAGACGGATCAAGCAAATTTGGTAAAGACAACAAGTGGGCAGGATTCGCCTCTGCTGGTCTGGCTTGGAAGGCCCACAAAGAAGGCTTCATGAAGGACTTGGATAAAATCAGCAACCTTACGTTCCGCTTGAGTTTTGGGCAAACCGGAAACCAGGGTATAGGATCTTATGCATCCCTATCCAAACTGAATGTCTACAACTACCCATTCAATGGATCCTTGCAAACCGGTCTTGCTGATGATGTATTTTCAGGACCAGCCAACGCATCACTCAAATGGGAAACCACCACCGCATACAATGGAGGACTTGACCTTGGCTTACTCAAAGACAGGTTGAACGTGCATGTTGATGTCTACCTCAAGAAAACAAATGATCTGCTGCAATATGTAACCACTCCTTCTTCAACGGGCTTTCAACGCCAATTGAAAAATTCAGGATCGGTACAAAACAAAGGACTGGAAGTCTCCATGGACTTCAATGTGATCAACAAGAAGAATTTCACCTGGAAAACGGGAGGAAACATTGCATTCAACAGGAACAAAATCCTGAGCCTTGGGGATGGCATCAAAGAACAGTATGCCTCTAGGATTTCCACCAGGGATGCTCCGTTTGTACAGCTTGCTGGCTACCCGATTGGTGCCCTGATCGGACATGTGGAAGATGGCTATTTTGACAATGAGGCTGAAGTAAGAAGCTCTCCTGCCTTTGCCAACCAACCGCCAGCCATCATCAGAAGAATGATTGGAGAAATCAAATACCGCAACCTTGACAATGATGCATCATCCATCTCCATCACAGACAGGATGATCATTGGAGATGTAAACCCTGATTATATTTTCGGGTTCACCAACAGCTTCCAATACAAGAAATTTGAACTCAATGTATTCATCAACGGTGTTCAAGGCAATGATATCGTGAACATGAATACCGCATTCAATGGCAACATTGGTACCTCAAAAAATATCAGCCAGGAAGTATTGAATGGTGCATGGCAAGAAGGGAAAAACAATACAGCGGCTACAGGTCCAAAGGCCATTCGCCAGTTCTGGAGAACCTTGTTGTTCAGCCAAAGGTTCATAGAAGATGGAAGCTTTGTAAGGATCAAAAATGTGACCCTGGGCTATACCCTTCCCTCCAATTTAATCAGGGGAGTGAGTGCAATCAGGATGGCATTGGGGGTAAACAACCTCTACACCTTCACAAAATATTCTGGATTTGATCCTGAGATCAACAGCTATGGAGACAACCCCGCATTGTTCGGTGTTGATCTTGGCGGTTATCCGAACGCAAGGACTTTCCAATTTTCAATTCGCTGCAATTTCTAATCACCTGTCCAAATAAACAAAGTGAAAATGAAACATAGTTTACCAATTAAATGGATGACCGGAATACTTCTTGTCATGCTTTCGCTTTCCTCCTGCAAAAAAGCACTGATGGAAAAGCCCTATTCATTCTTGTCTCCTGAAAATTTCTACAAGAATGAAAACGATGCGAAAACTGCCATCAATGGCGTTTACAGTGCATTGTACACATATGATCTTTATTTACAACCCATCTGGAACCTGACCATGCTGGATGATGACCATGTTTCCGGTGCCGATTGGTTTTTGGGAACCTCTGGAGCTGGAAATCCTCAAGGATACTGGGGTGTAGACGGACCATGGGTCGGTTTTTACACGATTATATCAAGGGCAAATACCGTGATTGAAAACATTGAACCCCTTAACCAGAACATCGATACAGACATAAAAAACAGGATCCTGGGAGAGGCCTATTTTCTCAGGGGCTGGTCTTATTTCCAGCTTGTGCAACTCTATGGAGGTGTTCCTTTGAGGCTTTCCTCTTTATCAAAAGAAAAAGACATCAACAAGCCAAGGGCTTCTGTTGTTGAAGTGTACAATACGGTTTTTAGTGACCTGAAAAAAGCAGAAACCATGTTGTTCCCTACAGGTCATCCAAAGGCAGGCGAAGCCGGAAGGGCAACCCGTGGCGTGGCCAAGGGGTTCCTTGCCAAAGCCTATCTGACACTGGCATCCTGTGCTGTGAACAGCGGAAATGTGGTTGTTCGCGGAGGCCAGGACAATGGGAATCATAGCTATGCCAAAACTGCTGTTAAAGGATATGAGGGCGTTGATGCCAAACAATATTTTGGATTGGCAAGAGACAAGGCCATGGAAGTCATCAACAGCAAAGAATACAGCCTGTTCACCAGCTGGAAAACACTTTGGAGCAAAAGTGGAAGAAACAATACCGAACACATGTGGCAAATACAGTCCATGTCTGGGTCTAGTTTTGTCAACAATCTTCACAACTATTTCTCAGCCCTGTCGACTTTTGGCAGGGGTGCAGTATGGGCCACCAACAACCACTACAGTGATTATGAAGATGCGGACCTTCGTGCCCTGGATGGCGTTGCACACAACTACCAAACCAACTCAGGAGCAAGGTATTTCTATCCTTCATCGCAGGCTGCATTGTACAGGGTTGTAAATGGCCTCACGTATACCAACAACGGAACAACTGACAACAGGGCATATGTCATCAAGTATGCAGATGTTACAGAACCGACACTGGCCAACAGTGATGCCTATTATCCCATCATGCGCTATGCTGAAATACTGTTGATTTATGCAGAAGCCGCGAATGAAGCCAATGGAAGCCCTACAACAGAAGCGTATGCACAACTCAATGCAGTAAGGAGCCGATCAAAAGCAACACTTGCTCCTGCAGCCATGAACCTTGAACAATTCAGGAGTTATGTGCTAGCAGAAAGAGCAAGGGAACTGCTTTTTGAAGGTATTCGCCGCTTTGACCTGATGCGCTGGAATGTTTATCTACAGGTGATGAACAAGATTTCAGCTGGACAGAACAATATATCCAAAGTAAGAAGCCAGCGGAATCTGTTGTTGCCTATCCCCTTGGGAGAATTAAACTCCAATCAGTCCATCAAGGAAAACAATCCTGGTTGGTAATCATCCTTTCAATCATTCATTCAATCCATCACAATGATAAAGAGCTTTACAAAATACAATCTCGCAGTCTTGATGATCCTGCTGCTTACCGTCATCTTCTCCTGCAAAAAAGAACACAACATACACGCGGTACCACCGTTGATCACGGGGGTCACCGATTTAACCAACCGAGGCACCGCTCTTTCCTCCGTCAAGTACGGCGAGTGGATTGTCATCAAGGGCGCACATCTTGCCACCACCTTCAAGGTTGAATTCAATACCGTTTTAGTGGCTGACT
>CALPWM020000034.1 GCA_943327275.2 Chitinophaga pinensis | reverse complement strand
ACTTCCCCTTCCGGCAGCTGTTTTTTTATGCCTGCCGGCAGAAGAAACCTACCTTTGCTATCGAGGGTAGCCTCATATTCGCCTATGAATCCAATCATTTACCTTTGTTTAGAAGAAAAATACCATTTAATGACACAAATTAACACAATTTCCCACTTTCATACACTGATTTGAGATTCTATATTTATACACAGCTCAAACCCAATACAGGCCTACATTACAGCCTATTTTACCCATATTGCTGTGGATATACTACCCGTAAATGTGAATTACCTGTGAATTACATGTGAATAAATGAAAAATAAAGCACTCGTACCCCAAATTGAAATGGCAGCATTCCATTATGAACTGCCCAGCAACCGCATCGCAATGACCCCCCTTGTTAACAGAGATGCATCCAAATTATTGGTAAGGAAAAACAAAAAAATTGAACACAGCAGCTACCAGCACTTGCCTGACTTCTTGCCTTCCAACTGCATGATGGTATTCAACAATACCCGGGTTATAGCCGCCAGGCTGCGGTTCAAAAAATCTACAGGTGGAGAAATTGAAATCTTTCTCCTTGAACCTACAGATGGGAATTATGAGAGCTTGAACAATCTTGAACAATCCAGTTGGAAATGCCTGGTGGGGGGAGCAAAAAAATGGAAGAACAATGAACTGCTTCAAGTATCCAGCGATATCCACAACAACAAACTTCAAGCCCAATTGGTGAGCAAGAAAGATGACCACTGCCTGATCAACTTTCAGTGGAGCAGTGGACTTCCGTTTGAAAAAATCATCTCCGATACAGGTAAAATCCCATTGCCTCCCTACATCAAAAGAGAAGCCACGGAAGATGACCAACACCGCTACCAGACTGTATATGCGGCACATGAAGGTTCAGTGGCAGCACCTACAGCAGGCCTTCATTTCACAGAAAGCCTTATCAATAAACTTTCTGCAAAAGGAATAGAACATTCATTTGTTACGCTGCATGTTGGTGCAGGCACCTTTAAACCGGTGACAGCAACTTTCATTGGAGAGCATGACATGCATGAGGAATACTTTCAGGTCAATATCGGCCTGATCAGTCAACTGGCGAATACCGACAAAACAATTGTTTCAGTAGGCACCACCTCTCTCAGAACCCTTGAAAGCATTTACTGGATTGCAGTGAAAGCCATAAGGAACAAAGACAATGGCTTTACCTCCAACAACAATCTGGGCCAATGGGAGCACCTGTCTCTTTCGGAAGAACTTCTCCCTACAAGGGCAGAGGCATTTCAACAATTGAAAGAGTTGATGAACGAAAATGCTATTGAAAGCATAGCAGGACATACCGGCATTTGCATCGCCCCAGGCTATGCATTCAAAGTGGCCAATGCGTTGATCACCAATTTTCACCAACCACAATCCACGCTGCTTTTGATCATATCAGCAATCATGGGTGATGAATGGAGAAGCATGTACGCCAACGCACTGGAAAACGAGTACAGGTTTCTGAGTTATGGTGATGGTTCACTTCTTTTCATTGATGATAAAGAATAATCAATGAAGGGGGATGCTGATGGTAAATTTGCTTCCCTTCCCTAATTCACTTTGAACCGATATGCTGCCATCATGGGCTTCCACCATTTTTCTTGTATAATTCAATCCTAGCCCAAACCCTTTTACATTGTGCACATTGCCGGTATGTGCCCTAAAAAATTTATCAAAAATCCGGGAGATGGTTTCTTTGCTCATGCCAATGCCATTGTCCTCCACGGTCAAAACAATGTTATTTCTCTCATTTTTGGTAGATACCTTGATCAAGGGATCAACCTCTTCCTTTGAATACTTTAGTGCATTATCAAAAAGGTTACTGATCATGTTGACAAAATGTACAGGATGGCCAAGCACCTCATCTTTTGCTGCCATCAACGTATAGCTGATATGCGCATTTTTTTCAGCTACCTGCAGGGAAAATTTTTCTTCTAATTTACTCAACACTTCATGTACATGAAGTGGTTGCTTATCCTTCAACACCTGATTGATGTCCAGCTGCGCCGCCTGCAAAATCTGTTCAACCTGTGTATTCATCCTGGCATTTTCTGCTTTGATGATTTGGCTGATTGAAAGCAGTTGCTCCCTATTACCTATTATTTTTTCATTCTTCAAGGTATCCACTGCAATTGCAATGGTAGCAAGGGGTGTACGCAACTCATGGGTCATGTTGTTGATAAAATCTGTTTTCATTTCGCTGAGTTTTTTCTGTGTCAGGATTGTTCTGACAGTCAGATAAAAGGCAGTGATGATGATCAGGGTAAACATCAATGCAACGAGAATAACCCAACCCACCGATTTCAATACAAAATCCTGCATGTCATAGGTAATGAGGACCAATGTTTCATCTGGCAAAAGAGCAACGGCCTCATCACCCGAAAGATCAACCAATGGCCATGAATGAATGGCGTAGTTTATTGTATCAACATTGCCAATTTCATAGTACTTTTTAAATTCAGGACTGGCCAGATCAAAGCCAGTATTGTTGTTATTGGAAATAACAGCAAACTGAAACTTAGCGCCTTTTAATCCATTGTCCTCAAAAGATTTTGCGATACTTTTCTGGATTTCTGCCACTGAAAAACGCTCTGCCAAAGTTTGTGGCGCCAGCATTCGCAGCAGCTCCTTGGTGGCACCTTTGGGCAATGCATCCTGGGGAATAGCTGGCAACATGCTCATTTTTTCATCAACCAAATTTTCCACCACCTCATATTCCACTTCCTGTACCTTGAACCTTACCTGCTCCTTGCGGATGGCCACAACATTCTTCAGCCAGGAATATTGGATGACAATAATGCCAATCAGCGAAATGCTGATGAGTATGGTAATCACTGTAAAAATGCGCTTCATCCTGTAACAAAAATAAGTTGAGCCCTCCATGAAGTTACATAATGCCAGTTTATTTAACTTAGGTGTATGAACAGGATTGAAAGCGGTATGCTGCTGATTGCAGAGCCATTCCTGAAAGATCCCAACTTTCAGCGCTCAGTTGTATTGTTATGTGAGCATGAATCAACCGGCAGTTTCGGCATTACCATCAACAGGGTCATTGACGAAAAAGTCGCCAATTTTATTGAAGGCATTGGCAACCATGAGCTGCCCCTCTTTGAAGGTGGGCCAGTAGGCCTCGATCAACTCCATTTTCTTCACCGCCTGCCTTTTCAAATTCCTGGTGGAAAAAAAATCGCCGACAATATCTATTGGGGAGGCAACCTTGAAGCGGCCAAATACTTCATCAACAGTGGCAAGGCAGGAAATGATGGTATCCGGTTTTTCATTGGCTATGCAGGATGGGAAGCCGGGCAATTGAAGCAGGAAATGAAAGAAAAAAGCTGGTTGTCAGTGCTGGCTGCAGAAGAAATTGTATTCCACGAAGATCCCAAAAGCATGTGGAAAGCAGCTGTAAAACAGCTGGGAGATGATTTTTCAGAGATAATCAATTACCCACTGGATCTCTCTTTTAACTGATGTGATCAGTTTTCATTCTGATGGAAAGCAACCAAATCATCAGTCCAAGAAAAGCAACAATCGTAAGGGCCAGCCGCAAGCCTGTTTCCTGGGCAATAAACCCGATGATCGGTGGCCCAAATAAAAATCCCATAAAACCAATGCTGCTGACGGCCGCAATGGCAGCAGAAGGTGCCATGGACTTGCTCTTGGCTGAGCGCATATAAACAATGGGGATTACAGAAGATACACCCAATCCAACCAATGCAAAGCCAATGATGACAGCCCCGGGCGAATTGAGCGCTAGGGCCAGGCTCATGCCAATGAATACAAGGATACCATTTAATTTCAACACCGTTGAATAGCCGAAGGCCTGCAACAACCTGTCACCAAAAAATCTTCCTAAAGCCATGCACAATGCAAATGCTGTATAGCCCACTGTACTTACTTTACTGAGTTCATGAACTACCTGCCTGTAATAAAGGGAACTCCAATCGGCCATCGCCCCCTCTGACATGGCTACACAAAAACAGATGAATCCCATCAGCAGCAATCCCCGATTGGGCAATGCAAATACCTTCTGTGGATGCTCCACGGCAGCATCTTTGATCAGTGAAAAAGAGAAAAACAGTGCTACGACTGCCGCTGCAATGGAGATGACACCAAAATGCATTTCCATTGACCACCCAGCAGACATGGTCCATCCGGTGATGGCTGCAGCAAGGAAAGCACCCAGGCTCCACATGGCGTGAAGTCCAGACAGAATAGGCTTTTTAAGCTGGTGCTGAACAGAAAGGCCCTGTGTATTCATGGCGATATTGGCAAAATTTCCAATGATGCCGAACAGAAAAAGGATGATGGAAATGCTCAATACGGAATGGGCTTTTGAAATCAAAAAGAGCAGAACAATGTAGAGGAAAATTGAACCCACCGATACCTGCTTGCTGCCCAAACGCTGCACTACCCAGCCTGCCACTGGCAATGCCAGCAATGCTCCCAAGGGCAACATAAAAAGGACTGCACCCAGTTCAGCCTCATTGAGTGCAAACATATCCTTCACATCAGGAATCCTGGAAGCCCAACTGGAAAAGATGAGCCCTGCAAAGAAAAAATACAATGAAATGGCTATTCTGGACATTGTTCAAAACTGGAGAAAAGATAAAAAGGGACCATTGGTCCCTTTTTATAAAATCATAACAGGTATTTTATAAGGCTGTGGCGCCTTCCACAAGGACAGAGACCTTGTTGTCCAGCACTTCCATGAATCCGCCTGAAATTTTGTAGGAATTGCTTTTGCCGGTTTTATCAAGCAAAATTTTCACAACTCCCGAACCAAGGGCACTCACAATGGGTGCATGCTTTTCCAGTACTTCAAATGATCCGCTGACGCCCGGCAGTTGAACCCCGTAAACATCCCCCGCGAACAATTTTTTCTCTGGTGTCAATATCTCTACCTGCATGTGCGTTTCTTATTTGTTATTCGATTAACCTTTGGCGGCTTCCATCATTTTCTTGCCTTTTTCAATGGCATCTTCAATGGTTCCAACCAAGTTGAAAGCCGCTTCAGGATACTCATCAACCTCGCCATCCATGATCATGTTGAAACCGCGGATGGTATCTTCGATGCTAACGAATACACCCTTGAGACCGGTGAACTGCTCGGCAACGTGGAAAGGCTGGCTGAGGAAACGCTGAACCCTTCTTGCACGGGATACGGTCAGTTTATCTTCATCGCTCAATTCATCCATACCAAGGATTGCAATGATATCCTGCAATTCTTTGTAACGCTGAAGAATCAATTTAACCCTGTTGGCGCAATTGTAATGGGCTTCACCTACAATCATTGGGGTCAAAATCCTTGAAGTTGAATCCAATGGATCTACTGCAGGATAGATACCCAAGTCAGCAATCTTACGGCTCAATACCGTGGTTGCATCAAGGTGGGCAAATGTTGTGGCAGGCGCTGGATCGGTAAGGTCATCCGCTGGAACGTAAACCGCCTGCACTGAGGTAATTGAACCATTCCTTGTTGATGTGATACGCTCTTGCATCAATCCCATCTCAGTGGCCAGTGTAGGCTGATAACCCACCGCTGATGGCATCCTTCCCAAAAGGGCTGATACCTCTGAACCTGCTTGCGTGAAACGGAAGATGTTGTCTACGAAGAAAAGAATGTCTTTTCCTTTGCCTTCGCCATCACCGTCACGGAAATATTCTGCAATGGTCAGACCACTCAAGGCAACCCTTGCACGGGCTCCAGGAGGCTCATTCATCTGACCGAAAACAAATGTTGCTTTTGAATCTTTCAATCCTTCCATGTCTACCTTGTCCAGGTCCCATCCACCTTCTTCCATGCTGTGCTTGAATTCATCACCATATTTCATGATGCCTGCTTCAATCATCTCTCTCAGCAAATCATTTCCCTCACGGGTACGCTCACCCACACCAGCAAAAACCGACAAACCACCATATCCTTTGGCGATATTGTTGATCAACTCCTGGATCAATACAGTCTTGCCCACACCAGCACCACCAAACAAACCGATCTTACCACCTTTTGCATATGGTTCGATCAGGTCAATTACCTTGATACCAGTGAAAAGTATTTCAGAAGCCGTGCTCAGGTCTTCAAATCTTGGCGGCTTGGCATGAATGGCCCTTCCGTTTTCTTTTGAAACCGCAGGCAATCCATCGATGGGATCTCCTGTAACGTTGAAAAGACGACCATTGATGGCAGCCCCAGTAGGCATAGAGATGGCCCTTCCTGTATCAAGCACTTCGGTACCCCTTACAAGACCTTCTGTTCCGTCCATGGCAACGCACCTCACACTGTCTTCTCCAAGGTGCTGTTGCACCTCCATGACAAGCGTATCGCCATTTTCCCTTTTGAGCTCAAGAGCGTTGTAGATCTCTGGGAGCTGACCTTCAAACTGAACGTCAACCACCGCACCGATCACCTGTTTGATTTTACCTCTGCTGGACATGATTATTGTTTAAATTGGATAAAAGTCGATTTCCGGCCGCAAAGGTAAGCAGGATGGGATGATTAGAAAAATTGCACGCAACAATTTTCTCACATTCGTTAAAATCAATCAAAGGAAGTTGTAAAGGATAGCCGCCAGGACCGCTCCCAGCATGGGGCCAACGACCGGAATGGCTGCATACTCCCAATCACTGCCCCCTTTGTTGGGGATGGGAAGAATGGCGTGGGCAATGCGGGGGCCAAGGTCCCGGGCGGGATTGATCGCATATCCGGTTGGGCCGCCCATGCTGAGCCCAATGCCCAGCACCAGCAATGAAACAGGAAGGGCATCCAATGCGCCCAGTTTTACCTCGCCCTTTTGGATATAAAAGATGGAAAGCATGAAAATAAAGGTGGCAATGGTCTCGGTCAGCAAATTGCTGAAAGGTTTTCTGATGGCGGGCCCTGTCGAAAAAACAGCCAAGAGCAGGGAGGGATCTTTTGTTGCTGTGAAATGGTCCTTGTAGGTCAGCCAGCCCAGAACGGCACCGACAAAAGCACCCAAAAGCTGCGCCAGCAAATAGGATGGCACTTCGCTCCAGCTGAATTTACCTGCAACAGCAAGGCCAATGGTAACTGCAGGATTCAAATGGGCGCCACTGATGTCTGCTGAAATGTAGACACCTACAAAAACTGCAATGGCCCAGGCAAGGGCAATCACAATAAGACCTGAATTATTGCCCTTGGTCTTGTCCAACAATACATTGGCTACAACCCCTGATCCAAGGGTAATCAGCACTGCAGTTCCGGTGAGTTCAGCAACAAATGGGCTCATATCTTTAATATTAAATGGTAAAATAAGGATTTTTTGGCTTCCTTCCTCAGCCCAGGTAGGGTTCCGCCATTTCCTGAAAGCCCCTGACCTGCTCTTTGCACCACTCAGCATCCATTCCCAATAATTCAGCCATCTGCCTTGCAACTGGCTCGGCTGATGCGATGGCAGCCCTGGCATCCACAAACAACATGCGTGATCTCCTTGCCAGGATATCTTCTATAGTCATCGCCATTTCATGGGTCACAGCCCAGACCAATTCTGCTTTGCAATAGTTGAATGAGGGATGAATACGCTCACCCAGTGAAGGGTCATCTGAAATCATTTTTCGGATCTGAACTGCATCTGATCCGTAGACAGAATGTTCGCTTCCATATGGGATTTCGTTGTCATAACCATGCAATCGCAATTTTCTGGTTGCACATTTTACAATAGGAAGCTTGGCCACAAAGGCCGCATTGTTGACCGCATCTTTTGCCATTTTGCGGTAAGTCGTCCATTTTCCACCAGTGATGGTAATCAGGTTGCTGGAAGAAACCAAAATGGTATGGTCTCTTGATGCCAGGGCAGTGCTGCCTTTGTTCAGGGTTTTGACAAGGGGCCTCAATCCAGCAAAAACTGACTTAATATCTGCACGAGTGATCTTGTTGGCATTGTAAGCATTAAAGTGATTGATGATAAAATCAATCTCGGCTTCAAGGGCAATGGGCTCATCACTGATCTCATCGAGGGGAGTATCGGTGGTACCAATCACCACGGCACCATGCCAGGGAAGCGCAAATAAGACCCTGTCATCCGCTGTTTTGGGTATCATCAATGCCATATCACCAGGAAAAAAATCTTTGCTGATCACCAGGTGTACGCCCTGCGATGGCATGACTGCGGCGGGTGCATCAGGATCATCCATGTCAAGGATATTATCAACAAAAACACCTGTTGCATTGATCACCACTTTGGTACTGATGACATATTCTCTACCCTGCAACTCATCCTGGGTTTTTACACCCACCAGTTTCCCGTTCTCCTTGACCAGACCGGTTACATTGAAATAATTCAACAAGCTTGCACCCAAATCATCGGCAGTTCTTGCCAATGCAATGGCCAGCCTTGCGTCATCAAACTGCCCATCGGAATAAGCCACCCCACCCTTCAACCCTTTTTTATTGAGTGATGGCAAAGCGGCATACATTTCTTTTTTACCCAGGATCCTGGTATGTCCAAGGCTGCGCTTTTGCGCCATCAGCTCATATATAAAAAGACCAATGCCGTAAAACAATTTCTCAAAGCATGAATAAACCGGGATGATGAACTCCTGAACACGCGTAAGGTGTGGTGCATTGGCAAGCAAAAAAGCCCTTTCCCGCAGGGCTTCAACCACCAACTTGATATTGCCCTGGGCGAGATACCTAACACCCCCATGGACTAGTTTGGTGCTCCGGCTGGATGTGCCTTTGGCAAAATCATTCTTTTCCAAGAGCAACACCTTGAACCCTCTTTGGGCAGCGTCAACAGCAATACCCAGCCCGGTTGCGCCACCACCAATGACAACCATATCCCAGGTTGTGGCTTTTTCCAAACGCTTTATGGCATCTTGTCTTTTCACATGATCGATTAACGAAATATCAATTGTTGGGTGCAGACCAGGCCAATACAGCCTTTACGGCCCTTTGCCAGTTGTGGATATGGCTCTTTTTTTCAGCTTCATCCATGGAGGGAATGAATTGCCCGGAGACTTTCCATTGGGATGAAATTGCTTCTACACTGTTCCAAAAACCCACAGCCAGTCCAGCAAGATAAGCGGCGCCAAGGGCAGTTGTTTCAATGACTTCGGGCCTCAATACTTTAACGGAAAGGATATCAGATTGAAACTGCATGAGCAGGTCATTGACAGTTGCGCCCCCATCCACCCTGAGTTCTGCAATGGGCAAACCGGCATCAGATTCCATTGCTTTCAATACATCATAAGTCTGATAAGCGATGCTCTCCAGGGTAGCCCTTGCAATGTGTGCATCTGTGGTTCCGCGGGTGATGCCAAAAATCGTTCCCCGGGCATAAGGATTCCAATGAGGAGCTCCGAGGCCTGAAAATGCAGGAACAACTACGACACCATCTGCACTGCTCACGGAAGTAGCCAGTGACTGAACTTCACTTGAATTGCGGATTATTTTCAGCCCATCCCTCAACCACTGCACGGCAGCACCTGCAATGAACACGCTGCCCTCCAGTGCATAATGGGTAATGCCATTGATCTGCCAGGCAACTGTTGTAAGAAGATTGTTATTGGACTTAACTGCCTTTGTTCCGGTATTCATCAGCATGAAGCAACCTGTACCATAGGTATTTTTAACCATCCCAACACCTGTACACATCTGCCCAAACAAAGCAGATTGCTGGTCTCCTGCCATGCCAGCAACGGGCACTTCAGGCATGCCAATGGCTGAAGCGTATCCATACACTTCACTGTTGCTTTTCACTTCAGGAAGCACTGCCCTGGGGATGTTCAGCAAGGAAAGCAATTCATTATCCCAATCCATTTTTCCGAGATCAAACATCATGGTTCTGGAGGCATTGCTCACATCTGTTGCATGCACTTTTCCTTCCGTCAGTTTCCATAGCAACCAGGTATCAACCGTTCCAAAAGCAAGTTCTCCCTTTTCAGCCCTCTCCCTTGCACCATCCACATTGTCCAGGATCCACCTCAGCTTGGTACCGGAGAAATAAGCATCCACCACCAATCCTGTCTTTTCTTTGATCATTTCAGCCTTCCCTTCATTTCTCAATTGATCACAGAATGCTGCGGTTCTCCTGTCCTGCCAAACAATGGCATTGTAAACTGGCAAACCCGTTTGGCGGTCCCAAAGCAAGGTGGTTTCCCTTTGGTTGGTGATCCCAATGGCGGCCACTGCATCCGATTTTAATCCCAATTTGAGCATTGCCTCTTTGGCTACTGAAGCCTGACTGACCCAAATTTCCATGGGGTCATGCTCCACCCAACCTGGCTGGGGAAAATACTGGGTAAATTCTTTCTGGGCAACTGCAGCAATCGATCCATTGACATCAAAAAGGATGGCACGAGAACTGGTGGTTCCTTGATCGAGGGAGAGGATGTATTGGGTCATGAGAATGAAGGTTGAAGGGGTTGAAGGAGTTTAAGGGGTTGAGGGAAGTTGAGAGAGGTTGAGGGAGGTTAAAGGTGATGAATCTTGGCTGACCTAAATTACTTTAAAAAATCTAAACTGAATAAAGTCTAAACCGATTAGCCCCTAAACCATTTTCCTTAAATTGCACCCGATGGAAAATTTCGTTGTATCAGCAAGAAAATACAGGCCGCAACATTTCTCAACTGTGGTGGGGCAATCCCATATCACCACTACCCTGAAAAATGCGATCCTTCAACAACATCTTGCGCATGCATTTTTGTTCTGCGGTCCAAGGGGCGTGGGCAAAACAACCTGTGCCAGAATCCTGGCCAAAACCATCAACTGTGAACAGTTGGGAAAGGATGGCGAGGCCTGTGATACATGCAATTCCTGTCAATCCTTCAACAATGGCGCCTCTTTTAATATCCATGAACTCGATGCTGCAAGCAACAATTCGGTTGATGATATCCGTGACCTGATTGAACAGGTCCGTTTTGCACCACAGGCTGGAAAATACAAGATATACATCATCGATGAGGTGCACATGCTCAGCTCCAATGCATTCAATGCATTTCTCAAAACACTGGAGGAGCCGCCTGCACATGCCATTTTCATTCTTGCTACAACAGAAAAACACAAGATCCTCCCTACCATCCTTTCCAGGTGCCAGATCTTTGATTTCAAACGCATCACTCCTGCTGATATCGCTGCTCATTTGGATGAAATTGCGATAAAAGAAAACATCAAAGCTGAGCCTACAGCCCTTCATGTCATCGCACAAAAAAGTGATGGCTGCATGCGTGACGCCTTGAGCATCCTGGACAAAATTGTAAGCTTCACCAACGCCAACCTTACCTATAGCAATACCCTCGAACACCTGAATTTACTTGACGAAGATTATTTCTTCAAGTTGCTGGACCTCCTTGATAGTGAGGACCTGCCAGGAGTCTTGACCATTTATGACGAGATAGATAAAAAAGGTTTCGATGGAGACATGGTACTGAACAACCTTTCAGAGTTTTTCAGGAATCTCCTGGTCAGCCGCGACCCAAGATCCATCAGTCTGTTACAAGTGGTGGAAGGATTCCGGAACCGGTACATTGCCGCTGCTGCATCTATCTCACCCGCCTACATGATAGGTGCCCTCAACATCCTCAATGAAGCTGAAATTGGGTTCAAACAGGCCAGAAACAAAAAACTACATGTTGAGTTCCACCTGATCAAATTGACCCACTTGAAACAGGCCGTCACCTTGGTGGAAGATGGGAGTGCAGTAAAAAAAAAACGGGTTGATGAGATAAAACCAGTTGCGTTCAGGCAAATTACCTTCACGCAGCAAAAAACAAAACCTTCCGCAAAACTTGTCATAGAAAATCCACTCCCGACTGTTCAGGCCATACAACCACAGCCTGTTTCAGCCCCAGCAATGGAAAAACCTTTGGCTGGTCCCTTACCCGTTTCATCCCCTTCACAAGCACCTGCAGAGACCATTTCAGGCGGCTTGGGTTCACTCAAAAAAATCAGGGAACAAATCCAAAACAGAAAACAGGAGCAGGCTGAAGTCTTTACCCTGAATGAAGAACGCCTGGGGACTGCATGGGCGGGTTATTTGCAGAAACTGCAAGAAAACAACCAGGTTACCAGCCTGAGCAACCTGAAAATGGCCACGGTTACCATCATTGATGAACTGGTTTTTGAAATTACCGCTGATACCAGGATTCAGCAGCAATTCATAGAAAGTGAAAAGGTTGGTCTCCTCATCCATGTGCAAGACTTTTTCAACAACCCAAAGGTCCAGTTTTTGGTCCAACTCAATCCATCAGCAGATATCGAGGAAGTTGTGAAGGATCAGCCGTTGTCTTTGAGGGAGCAGTATTTCAAGATGATTGAACGCTATCCCATCATCAAGGAAATGAGAGACCAGCTTAATCTTGACCTTGATTACTGAAATCCACTGCAAATCTTTGTAAACAGTCGTACGGATTTCCTCATTTTGCCGTAATTTCGGCCTTCAAATTCATTCATTCACCTTAATATAAACAGGGATATGGCCGAAGTGATCAGGATGCCTCTCCTCAGCGATACAATGACCGAGGGCAAAATCGTCAAATGGAACAAGAACGTGGGCGATACGGTCAAAAGTGATGATGTACTGGCAGATGTGGAAACAGACAAGGCCACCATGGAAGTGGTGGGTTATGCGGATGGCACCTTGCTGTATGTTGGCATAAAGGAAGGCGAAGCCGCCAAAATCAATGAAATCATTGCCATCGTGGGCAAACCCGGCGAAGATATCCAGGGCTATCTTGCAGCAGAAACTGGCGCTTCAACACCTGCCCCTGCTCAGGCTGCCCCAACAGCAACGCCAACTGCCCCTGTCAGTCAAGCACCTGTGGTCACTCCCGAACAATTGGGTGTTACCGTGATCAGAATGCCTTTGCTGAGTGATACCATGACTTCTGGTAAAATCGTTCAATGGAATAAAAAAGTGGGCGATGCAGTCAAAAGTGACGACAACCTCGCTGATGTTGAAACAGACAAGGCCACCATGGAAGTCGTGGGCTATGCAGATGGCACCTTGCTTCACATTGGTGTTCCTGATGGTGAATCAGCCAAAATCAATGACGTAATTGCCATCATCGGCAAAGCCGGCACAGATATCACAGGATTGATTGCCTCGCTCAACTCAAATGGAACCGCCCCTGCTGCTCCAGCCGCATCAGCGCCAGCTCCTGCTGCAGTTGCTCCAAGCGCCCCAGCAGCAGCACCTTCGAATGATAGTACAGACGGAAGGTTAAAAGCCTCCCCGCTTGCCAAAATACTTGCCAAAGACAAGGGAATAGACCTCTCCAAAATTGTTGGATCCGGAGATGGTGGAAGAATCATCAAAAAGGATGTGGATGACTTCAAAGCAGTTCCAGTGGCAGCCCAGGCCACAGCAGCCCCAGCAGCCACAAAAATCCTTGTTTCCGGTCAAGAGGGTTATACAGATACACAGCTTACTTCCATGCGCAAGACCATAGCCAGGAGACTGGGAGAAAGCATGTTCACCGCTCCTCATTTCTACCTGACCATGGAAATCTGCATGGACAATGCCATCAAGGCCCGTGCACAAATGAATGAGGTAAGCCCTACCAAAATATCTTTCCAGGACATGCTGATCAAAGCCTCAGCCCTGGCATTGAAAAAACATCCTGCCGTGAACAGCAGCTGGATGGGAGATTTCATCAGAACCTACGACCATGTACATATTGGGTCTGCCATT
>CALPWM020000033.1 GCA_943327275.2 Chitinophaga pinensis | reverse complement strand
TTTTCCCATCGCCATACAGCTCTCCCCGACAGATGCACAGCTGCTCCAGTCCATTTTGCCCGATTTGTTGCAAATGGGCTATCAGCTGGAACCCTTTGGCAGCCATGCTTTCCTCCTGCAAGGAAGCCCTGCAGACCATCCTTCAGAAAACAACCAGTCTGTGATAGAAATGATCATTGAGGATGTAAAGGATGCCGCATCAACCTTGCACCATTCCTACAAGGAGAAGATTGCCAAAACCCTGGCCAGAAAACATGCCGTCAAAGCCGGGAAAAAATTGGATGAAATGGAAATGCTGGACCTTGTCGAACGACTCTTGCAATGCAAAAACAATGTTACGCATTTTGACGGCAAACCCATTTATGTAGAAGTCAAGAACGATTATTTAAGCGACATCTTCAGGGTCTAACTTCAACCCCTTCAACCCCCTCAACCCCTTCAACGATTTCAAAGCCCTTCCAAAAACCCCTCAATCCTCTTCCTCAACACTGCCCCGGATGCATTGTGGTTGTTGATCATGATGGAAAATGTAAGCCATTTTTTATCGTTGGAATAGACAAATCCACTCAGGCAAAGCACTCCTGTCAAAGAGCCTGACTTTGCATAAATAAAGGGTCCTTTCTTGGTTTTGTACATCCTTAATGTACCTGTTCCTGCAGGAGCAAAAATGCCGGTAATGCGCTCCCATGGCTGCTCAGACTTTATTTTATTCAGCACCTTTATCATGTCTTCGGGTGTAAACTGATTGAAGCGGCTCAAGCCACTGCCATCCACCCATCTGGGCGTTTGCGGCAGGTCTGAAAGGTCTTTTTTCAACAGCTCCTGGATGATGGCAGATTCGTCCATTTTTTTCAACAATACCTGACTGACCATTTCCAGACATTGGTCCGCGTAAAAATTGTCACTGCGGTACATCATGTTCCTCAGCAAGGTATCCGTGGGTTGGGAATAAATGGTTTCACTGAACTTTCCTTTGGCAGCGTTAACCAGACCCTCACTGGCAAGACGGACCTCCTTGTGCAGGGTATCTTTCAAGAGTTCCAAGCCAGTCAGGTTGCCATTGGTGATGAAGGGCACAGCCACTGTTGCTTGCTGTTCTTTTCCCTCAAACAATTGAAAGGCATTACTACTTTGGTTTCTTTGTACGCCAAAACTGTTTCTTGATTTTCCGAAATCAACAGGCCAGTTGACTTCCGGGTTGGAGTAAACAAACAGATCAATGGTATCTCCGGGATAGGTTGGATTTTCTTTTTTTGATTTTTGTTGAAACCATTGCACCTGGTTGCCATATACTGGGAATGCGCTGCGTTCTGTCATGTATTCTTCTGAATAATCATCCCAGCTCCATCCCATGCCCAGGGCCATGCTGTTCCAATTGTTGTTCAGCATGTAAAGGGGTTTCTGAATGGACTTTAGTTTTTCAAACAGGGGTTGACGCGAAAATTCAGGATGCAGAAAGCTGGGGTCTCCAGTTGGGGTGATCAATACAGCAGTGTCCATATCCGTAAGGATGGCTGCAGGTAGTTTGACGGGCAAATGTTTCATGGCCGCATAGGCACTGAAGATCTTTGTATTGCTTGCAGGTGTAAAGAACTTGTCTGATTGGTATTGGTAAAGGAATTTCCCCGTTTCAGGATCCTGAACGGCAATGCCCACATGGGCCTGCAAAAGGCTAGAATCCCTTATCAGCAAAGCATTTGCAGCCTTGCCAATTTTTTGTTGCATCGAGCAAGCCCCCAAGAGAATTGGCAGAAATGCAATCGCCCAAAGACACATTCTAGATATACGCATAAATAAGTTTTTTAAATGAATCCCTCTTCAACCCCTTCAACCCCCTCAACCTCTTCAACCCCTCTAGTTCCTCTCCTGCAACCTCAACCACCTCTCCGGAATCTCATTCTCACCCGCCAAGTTGAAATCATTGTAAGAGCAAGGCACATATTGCCCATCAGGCATCTTCATCCACCACCGACCCGTTTTTCTGCTTTTGATGAATGTACTTTCAATCGCGGCAAAAGCAAGATGACATTCAATGAACATTTCTTTGTCGTCCAAAGCAGCTTCAGTCCTGCCAAAATGAAGACCATCAATATAATACCATAACATTTGTGAAACCTGTTTGGCGAGGTTGTTGAAAGGGTCCTGCTGTTGGTTATAACCATAAATCCCAATCGCTTTCATTTTCTCATTCATGCCCGCATAGCGCATCAGGGTGCAGGCTTCTTCCCCATTGAAACCATTGGGGCTGCTGCCTTCCCAGAAAGTGGCAGATCCAAGGGCGGCCAAATCAAAACTCATGAAATCGCTGCTGCGGATGGCGGGTTCCATCTCTTCAATATTCTCTTTCACTTTTCCAAGCCGATAGCAATCAAACCTAAGCTTGTCCATGGTCTCCAGCATGTGCGGATGAACATAATAACTCTGGAAACCGATGTGGTTGTAGTGACGGATGAAATTGGGTTCTCCGGTCAGCATCTCCATCAGGAAATTTTTTGATTTCACCGGATTGTCAATTGACAAGTCGATATAGGCATCAACCCCGGTTGCTTCAATGATCTTGCACATGCTTCGGTAGGCCTCATACACCGCGAGACTAAGGTCATGCGAGCCACCAAGAAGGATGAATATTTTTCCGTTTTTAATCAGCTCTTCTGCAACCGTTTTTACGGCAGCATAGGTGTCAGAGAGGTTTTCCCCTCTTTTGATGTTGCCAATGTCTGCGATCCTGATATCCTTGTGCCAGAAATAAAGGGCGTAAAATTCTTTCCTGATCCTGTTGATGCCTGCAAGGTCAGCAGGGTTTCCATCACCCCGCAGGTCGTCGCAACCGGCAATCACAATATCCGTATCGGTAAGATCAGGGAATTCATCTTCATACATGCCCAGTGATCTGCCCATTTGTCCTTCCTTTACTTCAACATCTCCGGTAATTGTTGCCAAATGAATGGGCTCAAGAAAATCAGTGAGGCTGTAAAACGACATGCAGTTAAGTTTAGGCAAACCTACTGTAAACTGATGATAATTTCCTCCGCAAACTCCAAAAAACTGGGCTGCCCTGCCATCTGAATGAAGCGTTGATTTGTTATCTTCGCGGGATGGAAGAAATTCTCAGTCAGGTCAAGGCATACAGCGAAGAGATTACCAGTTTCACTGCAACGGATGCGGATTCACTTGAGCAATTCAGGATCAGGTTCCTCGGAGTAAAGGGAATGGTGAAAGCGATGATGGGGGAAATGAAAAATGTTCCTGTTGATCAGAAAAAGGAGTTCGGTCAAATCATGAACGGGTTCAAGCAATTGGCAGAGGAAAAATTTACCGCTGAAAAAGAACGCATAGACCTGATCAGTGGTGGAACAGCTGAGCAGATTGATTTCACCCTGCCGGGTACTCCTTTGCCAACCGGTAGCAGGCATCCTGTAACACTCATGCGCAACAGGATTGTAGAAATCTTCCAGCGCCTTTCCTTCACCGTGGCGGAAGGTCCTGAAATAGAAGACGATTGGCATAATTTTACTGCACTCAACCTGGATGAAAACCATCCGGCACGCGACATGCAGGATACTTTTTATCTTTCCACAGATCCCGCAATCTTGTTGCGCACGCATACCAGCAATGTACAGATCAGGGAAATGGAAAAACAGCAGCTGCCCATCAGGATCATCTGTCCTGGCAGGGTTTACCGCAACGAAACCATCAGCGCCCGCTCTCATTGCTTTTTCCACCAGGTGGAAGGGTTGTACATTGATGAGAACGTTTCCTTTGCCGATCTAAAGCAGACACTTTACTTTTTTGTAAGGGAGATGTTTGGTGAAGAGGTGAAGGTTCGTTTCAGGCCCAGTTATTTTCCATTTACCGAACCCAGTGCTGAAATGGACATCAGCTGCATGCTCTGTAAAGGAGACGGCTGTGCTGTCTGTAAAAGGACTGGTTGGCTAGAGATCCTTGGTTGTGGCATGGTGCATCCCAACGTGTTGAAGAACTGTGGTATTGATCCTGAAAAATATACCGGCTTTGCATTCGGCATGGGCGTGGAACGTCCTGCATTGTTGAAATATGGCATTACAGACATAAGGCTGTTCAGCGAGAATGATGTTCGCTTCCTCGAACAGTTCAGTGGCGTATAGCGAAAAATTAAACTTCCAACTTTGAAAACATTGGTCACCGGAGCATCCGGACTGGTAGGCATCCACCTGATTCGCGCTTTGTTGAAAGAAGGTGATGAAGTCGTGGCCCTGTATCGTTCTGCCATTCCTGCTGAACTTACTGCAGCGGAAATACAGCAGGTGCAATGGGTTCAGGGGGACATCCTTGATGTTGTGTTTCTGGCGGAATTGATGTCTGGTTGTGCCAGGGTTTACCATTGTGCAGGACTTGTCTCCTTCAATCCCTCTAAAGCCAATGCATTGATGAAGATCAATGTGGAGGGAACTGCTAATGTGGTCAATGCCGCCCTTGCTACTGGTGTTCAAAAACTGGTACACGTGAGCTCTGTTGCTGCATTGGGCAGAAAGCGGAACAATACAACCGTAACGGAAAATGTAAAATGGGATGATAATGCCAACCCATCGGTGTATGGATTGAGCAAATACCTGGGTGAGCTGGAAGTATGGAGGGCCATCAGCGAAGGATTGAATGCAGTGATTGTAAACCCAGTTATTATTTTGGGATTGGCCCAATGGGGAACTGGCTCCTCTGCCATGTTCCGGAATGCCTTCAATGAATTTCCATGGTATACAGAAGGGGTAAGCGGCTTTGTAGATGCAGCTGATGTTGCCACTGCTATGGTCTTGTTGATGAAGTCAGAGATTGCTGCAGAAAGGTTTATTCTCTCTGCAGAAAACAAAAGCTACCGTTCCATTTTTACAGAGATGGCCATCGCCTTCGGCAAAAAACCACCTACCAGAAAAGTCAATCCAACCTTGGCTGCCATTGTATGGAGGATCGAAAGAATCAAGAGTTGGATTACCGGAAAGGAGGCATTGCTGACCAAGGAAACAGCGGAGACGGCACAGCAAAAAGTAAATTTCGATAACAGCAAAATCCTGAATGCCTTGCCAGGTTTTGAATTCAAGCCGGTAAGCCAAACCATCAGCGAATGCTGCTCCGGTTATGTGAAAATGATGAACTGATTCTTGCTGATTATCCTTCCGATTTTTTTTCTTGCAGCTGTTTGATCATGTTCCATATTTCTGGAATTCTCCTGATCCAAATCATCTCCCTTCTTTTAGAGATCGCTTCTTCAGCGGTATATCCAAAATAAGTTTTTCCGCCCTCCAGGCTGTTGGCAACACCGCTCTGTCCCATTACAACAGCATTCTTTCCGATATTGATTGTTTTGTTGACGCCAACTTGTCCCCAGAGGATGACACCGTCCTCAATGGTGGTTGCACCTGCAATGCCCACCTGCGCAGCAAACAGGCAGTTTTTTCCTACCACAACATCATGTCCAACATGCACCATGTTGTCCATTTTGGTGCCCTCGCCAATGATGGTATCGTGTGTGACGCCCCTGTCGATGGTGCAACCTGCACCAATCTCAACAAAGTCCTCAAGGATGACCCTGCCACAGCTGTTCATTTTCTTGTACCAGACATCCCTGTTCTTTTTTGTATTGTAGTAAAACGCATCTGACCCGATGGTGGAGCCTGCTTGTACAACAACATTATCCCCAATCAAACAATGATCCAGTATGCTCACGTTGGGATGAATGATGCAATTTTTTCCAATGGAAACATGCTGTCCAATGAAGGCATTCGGTGCAACATAACTGCCTTCTCCAATTGATGCTGTCGGGTCGATCATTGTTGTTGCGGCATGAAATGGCCGGAACTGCGCAACGATTTTCAGGTAAGCTTCAAAGGGTTGATCAACAATGAGCAAAGCCTTTCCTGCAGGGCATTCTGTTGATTGGTCAATGATGATGAATGAGGCAGCTGAGTCGATGCATTTTTTGTAATATTTGGGATGATCCACAAATACAAGATCACCTTCTTCCACCTTGTGGATCTCGTTGATGCCAGTTGCAAATCCTCCTGTATTGCCTTCAATCTTTGCATCGATCAATGTTGCAATCCACTCGATGGAAACGGGAGTTGGGAACTTCATGCTGCTAAATTTCCAACAAAGATAATGCTATGCATTCACTGCACTCAAGATCAGATTCGATTGTGAGCATAGTTGAGTAATTAACATATTGAAAAAAAATGTGAATAAAATAATGGAACAAATATTTCAAGTTGATGAAATATATTTTTAATATTGTGAAGGGAATTTATTCCCGTACTTATTAACCCATATATATAACAGCGCCCGGTTTCAACTGGGCGTTGTGCATTTAAGCAGTTTCTCTTCTGCAAATTCTTTTCAGGCCTGTGTTTCAGCCAACAAATTCTCTTACATTGCATTAAATATTTTACATGTTAAGATCGATGACCGGTTACGGAAGGGCAGAAAAAGCAATCAACGAAAAAGTTGTTTTGGTAGAGTTGCGTTCGTTGAATGGAAAACAATTTGAGTTATTGCTCAAGTTACCGGTTCAGTTAAAGCCTTTTGAATTTGAAATCAGGAACATGCTTTCTGAGCAGTTGGTAAGGGGCAGTATTGAATGCACTATCATCATCAAGCAAAACGGAGCTACCAGGCCAACTTCAGTAAACCTGGATCTTGCGGCATCATACTACAACCAAATCAAAGGCCTGGCAGAAAAATTAGAGGCCGATGACAGCCAGTTACTGGCATCCATCTTGCGGATGCCTGAAGTAGTTTCCACTTCATCAGAAACCATCAGTGATGAAGAATGGGGTGCATTCAAATCCACCATTGCAGAGGCGATTGCCATGATCAACAAGCACAGGGCAGACGAAGGATTGGCCTTGGAAAACGAATTATTGTCACGGATTGCCAACATTGAAACCTTGCAGCAAAAAGTAATCAGCCTGGAACCATTGAGGAAACAGAAAATCCGTGAAAACATCCTGAAGCTCCTGGAAGAACAGGTTGGCAAGGACAATGTTGACAAGAACAGGTTTGAGCAGGAACTGATTTATTATATTGAGAAAATAGACCTTACCGAAGAACAGGTAAGGCTTTCCAACCACTGTGTTTATTTCAGGACCCTGCTGGCAGAGCAGGAGCTTTCAAAAGGCCGTAAGCTTTCATTCCTGTTGCAGGAGATTGGAAGGGAAATCAATACAACCGGTTCAAAAGCATATGATGCAGAAATCCAGAAATCAGTGGTGGAGATGAAAGATGAACTGGAAAAGGCCAAAGAACAGATCCTGAATGTGCTGTAAACCTTTTCGCATTTTCAGTGCCATTTATGGATTGATGCCTAACTTTGCAACATGTCATTCAAACAGCTCATTGTCATTGCTTCTTTATTGACGGTTGTTTCATGCACCGAAACGGGTCTGTATGAGAAAGTCGTGTTCATGCCAGGAAATCAATGGTCCAATGCACAATCTCCGGAATTCAATTTTGAAATCAAGGATACCAGCGCCAATTATCTTGTTTATTTTTTATTTCGCCACGCTGATGCCTACGAATACAACAATGTCTGGATTAAGTTAAAGAGCCAACTTCCCGGAGATTCAGTTGCTCGCGCAGAACGTTTTGACATTCCATTGGCAGCCAACGGCCGTTGGCTGGGATCTGGTATGGATGATATTTTTGATCACCGGGTCTTGCTGTACAAGGATCCCGTCAGGTTCATCAAGCCAGGCAACTATACCATTCAGATCAACCATGACATGCGAATTGAGCCACTCCATCATGTTTTCAATGTGGGTCTTCGCCTGGAAAAACTGAAATAAAATGCGCAAATTCTTTGATCGCATTCCACTGAAGTTCATCAACTATGTTTTCTGGTTATTGCTGATGTACCTGATCGCCGCCCTGGCCTGGTGGTATATAGAACTGGATCAACAGAATGACCTGATGCTGGCCTTTCAGTTGGAGCAGGCAATGAAGAACATTGCCCTTGCTCCTGGAGCAATCGATGCATTGCAGGATGCACACGACAGGAATGCCAAACAATATATTGGAGAGGGATTTACTTTTCTCATCATCACCATTTTGGGTGCCGTTTTTGTGTACAGTGTAGTGCGCCGTCAAATCCGCTTTCACTTGCAACAGAAAAACTTCATGATGGCGGTGACCCATGAATTGAAAACACCGATTGCTGTCACCAAATTGAACCTTGAAACTTTGCGCAGGCACAAACTGGATGAAGAGCGTCAATCAAAAATCCTGGGAGATGCTATCAATGAAACCGAAAGGCTAGACGCACTATGCAACAACATCTTACTCAGTTCACAACTGGAGTCTGGTGGGTATAAGCTCACCAAACAAGAATTTGATTGTGCGGAAATGCTTTCTTCAGCAGTCAGTGCTTTCCAAAAAAGGTACCCGGCCAGGTCATTTGCTCTGGAGGTTTCAGGTCCAGTCGTATTGAATGGCGAGGAGTTCTTGATCAGGCTGGTACTCAATAACCTCATTGAAAATGCTGTTAAATATACCACTCCCGAAATGCCCATATCGGTTAGCCTTCAGGAGCTGGACCATCAGGCCATCATCAAAGTAGCTGATCTGGGTGCTGGAATTCCAGATGCGGAAAAGCAAAAAGTGTTTGAGAAGTTTTATCGGGTGGGGGATGAGTCCAAACGAAAAACAAAAGGAACAGGGTTGGGCCTCTACCTCAGCACCAAGATTGTAAAAGACCATAAAGGTTCTATCTCGATAGAGAACAATCATCCAGTTGGAACTGTTTTCAAGGTGATATTACCCAAAAACCGATCATGATGAATCCTGCAAAAGCCTCCATATTGTTGGTGGAAGATGAAGAAAACTTGCTTGAGGCCTTGAAACTCAATCTTGAACTGGAGGGCTATGAAGTAACCTGTGCCAATAATGGGGCACTCGCATTGAAGAAAGTGGAGGAAGAATACTATGACCTGATTTTACTCGATGTGATGTTGCCTGAGGTGGATGGTTTTGATGTATGTGAGAACATCAGGCTCAACAACATTGATACGCCCATCCTCATGCTCAGCGCAAGGTCTGGCAGTGCTGATCGGGTGGCAGGGTTAAAAAGGGGAGCCGACGATTACATGACCAAACCTTTCAATTTGGAGGAGTTGTTGCTTCGGGTGGACAAATTGATTGAGAAAAACAGAAGACTGCATGAGAAAACCACCCTCGGTGATCATTATGCTTTTGGTGGTAACAGCATCGACTTCAAGGCCCAAACTGCAACCAATGTAAAAGGAGATTTGATCAGCCTCAGTAAGAAAGAGATCATGCTGCTCAAACTGATGATTGAATACCGCAACGAAGTGGTTTCAAGGGAGAAAATCCTTCAGGCCGTATGGGGTTACCAGGTTTTCCCAACCACCAGAACCATCGACAACTTCATCCTGAACTTCAGGAAATATTTTGAAACCGACCCCCGTGAACCCAGGCATTTCTATTCTGTAAGGGGTGTGGGCTATAAGTTTGCTGATGCCTAAAGATCTCCCAGTTGAGGGCGGATCACAATCTCCTCAACGCAGGCCTGTGCAGACAGTTTGCTGGCGGCAATGATCATCTTGGCAATATCATCCACTTCCATGATGCGCTTGGGGTCTATATCAAAGCCATCCCATGAACTGCTCAAGGTAGCCCCGGGGTGAACGGCTGTAACTTTGATGTTGAATGCTTTCATCTCTTCCCTCAAGTTTTCACTAAAACCGGCCAAGGCCCACTTGCTGATGCTGTAGGATCCGCCATTGGCATAGGCTTTCAGTGCAGCGATGGAACAAATATTAAAAACATGCCCGGATCCTTTTTTGATCATGGTTGCAATCAATGCCCTGGTCAGGTGATAGGCAGAATAGAGGTTCAGGTTCATCATCTGTTCCAGTTGTCCTTCTGGTTCATTGTAGACCGATCCCGGCACATAATTGCCTGCATTGTTCACCAGTACATCAATTTCATCCGTTGCCTTCAGGAGCTGTGCTGCAAAAGATTTTACCTCAGCTGGATTGGACAGGTCTGCATTGAATGTAGTGATGTTGATGCCATATTGTTTCATCAGTTGTTTTTGCCAGTCAATGGTCTTGTCCATGTTCCTGGAACAGAGAAAAAGGTTGGCCCCTTCTGCTGCAAAATGTTCGGCGATGGCCCTTCCAATTCCTTTTGATGCTCCGCTGATGACAACATTCATGGCAATGATTTTTTCAAAGTTAGGGAAAGGCAAGATGCATAACTTTGCAAACATGAAAGCAAAGCAATACGAGCATCTTTTTTTTGATCTTGACCATACGCTCTGGGATTTTGATACCAATTCTGAAGCCACCCTCCGCGACCTTTATGCAGAATTGAAGCTGGATGAAAAAGCAACCGGTGATTTTGATCAGTTCCATAAGACCTATCAACACCACAACAATATTTATTGGGACCGCTTCAGGAAAGGATACATCAACCGGGAAGAACTTCGTTGGAGAAGGATGTGGCGAACCCTGGTGGATTACAAAATCACAGATGAACCCTTATCAAAGAAAATGAGTGATCGTTATCTGGACATCCTTCCCACCAAAACCAACCTGTTTCCGCATTGCATGGAGCTACTGAATTACTGCTCAGAAAAAAAATATCCCATGCACCTGATCACCAACGGGTTTGAGACCACGCAACACCTGAAGATCAAGAACAGTGGGATCAGTCATTTTTTCAAGGAAGTCATCACTTCAGAACAGGCTGGTATCATGAAACCACATGCCGCCATCTTTGAATATGCCCTGAACAAGACCAATACCACAGCAGAAAAAAGCATCATGATAGGAGACACCTTGGAGGTGGATATCCTGGGCGCATTGAATGCAGGATGGGACACAGCTTATTTCAATCCTGCTGTTCCGCATACCCCCAAGATCAAGCCTACCTACGTGATCCAAAATCTTGGTGAGCTGATGAAGATATTTTAATCAGGAAATTAAATCGTAGCCAGTACGCTAACACCATTTTTAACGGTGTCGCCAATCTTTACATTGACCTTGGTGCCAACAGGGAGCAACAAGTCTACCCGGCTACCGAATTTGATGAAACCCAGTTCCTCGTTCTGTTTGGCTTGTTCGCCAGGTACAGCATAGTTCACGATTCTCCTGGCCAGTGCACCGGCGATCTGTTTTACCAGCATGGTTACTTTGGGATTGGAAATCACGATGCTGTGGCGTTCATTTTCTGTAGAAGATTTCGGGTCCCAGGCCACCAGGTATTTTCCTTTGTGGTACTGGCTGTACTCCACTTTTCCAGAAACAGGATAGCGGTTCACATGCACATTGGCAGGACTCATGAAAACAGAAATCTGTAATCTTTTTTCATTGAAATATTCGGTGTCGAAGGTTTCCTCGATCACAACAACTTTTCCGTCAGCAGGTGATACGATTGAATTTTCATCGTAGGTAAATGTTCTGGATGGTATCCTGAAGAACGAAATGATGAACAACCAGAAACCAACCAGTACAATATATATTACCCATGCCAAGAGGGCCGAGCTGGGTTCAAGGTGAAGATTGGTGGCAAAGCCCAGCAACAGGCAGAGCATGGTAACGAGGGCAATGGTGGGAAATCCTTCCTTGTGTATGGTCATTTTAAGGTATTAAGGGTGCAAAGTTAAGCAATATGGCGGGCATCAGCAGCTGATCTTCCTTTTTCTTGCCTCCACCTTCCATTCGCCGACTATGTTATCACCTTCAATCGCAATCAATGTTTCATGGAGGGCAACAGTCGGGCAAATATGATAGGGGATGCCAATCAGTGTGTCACCGGGCTTGAAGCCATGTCCTGGAGCCAGTTCCATGACCAGGTGTTCCTCGCTTTGTCCTACGGCTTTCAGTTCGGGGTGATCTGGAAAATAAACCCTTTTGGCCAGCTCGTTTTCTGAAGCAACTGCCTTGTGCCCAAGGTCAAGACAAATGCGGTTGGCTGCAGGGAGTGAGATGACCCTCGTTAGGATATGCACAGCAGGGGTAAAATCCTGTTCAGGACAAATCAGTCCATAACCATGGTCCCAGAAAATATTGGTACCGGGGCTGCAATCCCTGTCTGTTTTTTTTGCATGGATGGAAAAACTGGGTGATCCGCCAGCAATGATAAAGGGGCGCGGATATCCTTTTGATTCCATCATGTCCATCAGCCCATAAACAGCTTGAAACGCTTCATCACAGGCGGTTTCACGCGCTGCAGGATCTGATTGGCGGTGTTGGCCATCATAGACATGCAGTCCCAAAAAATGGATGCCTTTGACTTGCATCAATCCTTCATACAGCGCCAATGCAGTTTCATCTGCTGCAATGCCTGTCCTGTTCATGCCAACATTGATATCCATATAGACACCTATGGTTTGCGCTTGCTCATTAAAAAGATTACCAATCTGCTTTGCTGCGTCAAGGTGATCTGTAATGGTGGAAAATTGTGTTTGGGGATATTGGATGGTGAGTTGTTGCAAACGTTTAACCTTTGGCCCTACTGGTTGATGTGCCAGCAATACATCTTTGGCACCAGTCATGGCCAACAGCTCAGCTTCAGCAATGGTAGCGCACTTGAATTTACTGATGCCTGCATCCATCATCAGTCGGATGCCTTCTGCAGTCTTGTGTGTTTTGATGTGTGGCCAAAGGCGGCTGACATCGCCGACCATCCTGATCATTTCAGCAATATTTTTTTTCACCAATGTTGGGAAAACCAGCAGGGCAGGGGAGTCTATGTTTGTGTAATTCATTCTTCAGTCAATGTCAAACTGCTAAATTCATCCAGGGTTTCTTCAATTTCTTCCATGGTGTTCAACATCACCAATTTGGATCTCAGTGGTTTGATGTTGATGATTCCTTTCAGGTAGTTGGCATAATGCCTTCTCATCTCAAAAATCCCAATTCTTGGTCCCTTCCATGCAACCGATGCGCGCAGGTGTTGACGGATGACATCAATGCGCTCTTCAATGGTTGGGGGTGGCAAGACTTCACCTGTTGCGAAATAGTGTTTTACCTCACGGAAAAACCAGGGATATCCAATGGCCGCCCGGCCTATCATGATGCCATCGACACCATATTTGTTTTTGTATTCCAATGCTTTTTGTGGTGAGTCGACATCGCCATTGCCAAAAATGGGAATCTTGATCCTGGGATGGTCTTTCACTTTAGCGATCCAGCTCCAGTCGGCCTCTCCTTTGTACAACTGGCTCCTTGTTCTTCCGTGAATGGACAAAGCCTGTACACCAATGTCCTGCAATCTTTCTGCTACCTCAATGATGTTGATGCTGTCGAAATCCCATCCCAGCCTGGTTTTTACCGTTACGGGCACATTGCAGGATTTGATGACCGCTTTGGTAAGCCTCACCATCAGGTCAATGTCTTTCAGTACCGCAGCGCCCGCACCCTTGCAGACTACTTTTTTTACTGGGCATCCAAAATTAATGTCCAGCAAGTCTGGATTTACTGCATCAACAATGCCTGCACTGATGGCCATAGCCTCCTCATCACCGCCAAAAATCTGAATGCCAACAGGCCTTTCTTCCTCAAAAATATCCAGCTTCTGTCTGCTCTTCATGGCATCCCTGATCAGCCCTTCACTGCTGATGAATTCTGTATACATCAGGTCTGCACCATGTTTCTTGCAAACTGCACGAAACGGCGGATCACTGACATCTTCCATGGGTGCCAGCAAAAGCGGACCTCCGGATAAATTTATGTTGCCTATCTTTATCATTCAATTGTTGCAAAGTTACAAATAACAATCATGGAAC
>CALPWM020000032.1 GCA_943327275.2 Chitinophaga pinensis | reverse complement strand
ATCGTTTGTCCAGTTCGCTTGCCCTCTTGCATCATCCACCTCATAAGAATCATTGAAAAATCCTCTCAAATAAGAAAGGTCATGGCCAACAAATGGAGTATCAAATTTCTTAAAATAATTGACTGCAGCCTTTTTTGAAAAATGATCAATAGCATACCCTTCCCCACCAGGAGCAGCACGTTCAACCATCTTTCCATGCAGTCCACTGAATATGGCATAGATCTTCCAATTGCCCTGAGGAGGATTCCAGTTGAGCGTACCAGACTTGTCAACCTTGTCCATCAGTTCAACGGATTCCCCTTGATCACTGTAGGCTACAACAGCCTCCAGTGGAAGGCTTCCGGCAAATTGAACCTGATCCAATGCCAGGCCTTGCAAATCCTTATTGGATGAAGGAGGATCCAGCAACTGAGCAGACTTTAAGGGTTTTGGATTTGCGGTACGCACCCATGCTTCTCTGCGGTATTCAATTTTTTCTTTCAACGGAACGCCTCCAGTAACTGTGTAGATTTTATGGAAAACAGATTTGCTTGCATCTTGATCGCTGACCCAGGGCCCTCCAAAAGGCCATCCCGTTGCATTCGCAAGATCAACACCCAGATCCAGTGATTTGGATTTTTTCAGTGTATGGGTCAATACATTCATCCATGCGGGGGAAAGAAACTGCAGGTATTCTTTCTCATGACCAATGGCACCATAAATGGGTGTGATCTCCACACCACCCAAGCCTGCTTTTTGAAATTGTTCAAGGTTCCAGTCAAGGTCCTTGCCATTGACTGCACTCCCCTGCCACCACCAGCGGGTCCATGGTTTCATGGTCTGTGTGATGGCCGGCCATCCATTGCTTGGCAATGATACTGTTTTTACAGCGGGCAGAATTTCAACTGCATAGACATTTTCAATACCCTCGAAATTGGCCCTAAAGATAACCCATTTGTCATCCGGACTAAAATGCACATTGGGCTCAAGTTTATACCCATGGTGCTTCATGTCCACCAATTTCTCAGCATCAAAATGATCTCCGTTGGGCCTGAACAAATAAATCCATTGGGCATTCTGGGCCTTTGCCACCTGTCCGGGATCTGCCCCGTCACCGCAAAAAAGTTGTTGGTTGTTGGATAAATTAAAATGGATAGACCATTCCTCGCGTTTGAGGCTGTACTTGATTTCTTTTCCTGTTTTTACATCAGCTCCCGCAACAAAAAAAGTTGTACTCCTGGGCTGCTGCAAATCAAACCAAATGATTTTGCCGTCGGGAGAAGACCACTCATGCCCTGCTATTTCATTGGGCATGCTGCGTTTGTGCATCAACATGGTTTGCTGGGTGGAAAGCCTGATGGTCCAAATCCTGTCCACCTTATGCCATGGTCCTTCATGACAGAACATGAGCAAATCAGGATCAGTGGTAGAAAACTGTACATGATTGAGCCACGCTGAATCAGTATGAATCTCCTTCAATGTGCCTTTTTCTGTATCGATGATGAACAAGGCGCGGGGAAGTTTTGCTTCATAAATGAGATTGAAATAACTGCTCTTCTGCGGATTGTTCCTGAGTATTTCCCGCTCTTTTTCCTCAACCCTTACTCCTGCCAAATATTTTCCATTGGCATTTACCGCAGCTACTGAACCCCTGTATTGGTTTTTGAAAACATAGACCACATTTGTTTTTCTTGTATTGGCATTCACCGAAAAAACAGTGTCCTGGATTTGATAAAAAACGTTGCCTGACTTTGCATGTACGATTTCCCCATTCATTGGTTTTTGATGAAAGGTCAGCTGTTCAGATGTGAGGGTTTTCAAATCAAGTAAATGCAACTGTTTGTTTCTTGAATTGACTGAAAAAGTTTCTTGTTTGGCCACTCCGGCAGTATTGTTTTTGTCACTGCTGTAGTACACCATTTTATTTCCGATAAATGGATTGTTGTGAAAATAAAATGAAAGGTTGCTGGTGTTTTTATTCCTCGTCAGTTTCAAAACCCTGTGCCCAGTGGCACTATCGATCCACTCATTGGGCATTTCTTTTCCGCCTGTTGACAATACAGGCTGGGCAATGAGATTACTGAGCATCAACAAAAAACACAAGCTAAAAACAAGAATTCTTTTCATGTATAAAGATTTAATTTCCATCAGGTTTTATGGCATTGACCAAAGAGCCCATGGGAAGATAGAATTTTTCAAATGACAACGGATGGGTTGGATCGTACTGTTGAAAACTTGGAAGAATGATGGATTTAAATGTTGAGGAGGATGCTGCCAGCGCTGCAGCAACACATTTGGCCAATTCATAGGCACCATAGGTGGAGAAATGGGTATTGTCTTCCAGTTTTTTATCTTGTCCTGGAAAAGTATTTGCCGGGAAATGCACAAAAGCCTTGAGCGATTTTTCTGGCCCCCAGGCTTCATACAATTCCTTGCTCATGGCATTCAAATCAATCAACAAAACATTTTCATCGGCAGCTGTTTTGCGCATGGCATCCGGATAATCAAGCAGTGTATTGACAATCTTCCCAGCTGCATCAAAATTTCTCCGGTGCATGGAGGTGACCAGCACAGGTGTAATATTGCGTTTTCTCGCTTCAGCAATCCATGATTTGAGGGTTGACATATAGGTCGTGAAAGGATCAAGATGACTTCCGCCAGGTTTCTGATCATTGTGCGCAAACTCGATGAAGAGATAGTCTCCGGGCTTTGCCATGGACCATATTTTTTCCAGCCGATTGGCACCTTTGAATGAACGCATGGCTTCCCCCGACTCTGCATAATTCGCAATGATTACCTTACCGGGTGCAATCATGGAAGGAAACATCTGCCCCCAGGCTGCCCACGGTTCCTTGTCCTGATCGACCACTGTAGAATTTCCTGCGAGAAATATCGTTGGGGTTGTATTATTGGGGATGATTTCAAGACCACAGATTTTAGGCAATGAATCGTTGAATTCAAGTGTCAGGAGATTGTCCCAATGCAAATAGGCGGACTCCCTTGGCTTCAATCTTACCCTTGAAACAACCTTTCCTTCTGCATTCCTGATCATGCTGTCGCGCACATGGATGGAAAACTCTTTTGCAAGAATCTGCCCTTTTGTGGTGATGGTTTGGCCCATCATCAGCCTTCTGCATTCTGCACGGATGATGGTGGAAGAAATACCTTTTTTATCTCCAAGCAATACTTTGATATCGTAATTGCCTTCAGGCAATGCCACTGAAAAATAGAGGGGTTTATTGGAGGTGATGTAAGTTGCCTCTAGGCGATCGCCCTTTCGCCTGACAGCCACAGGTGATGATTGATGGCTGAAGCCATAACCAGTTTTAGCAGAAAACAAAGTATTGGGCGTTACTGCGATATAACCTGCTGCAGCTTTCCCGGAACCAAAATCAAACTTAAATGATTTGCCCTGCGAGAAAACCACTCCATGGACCAGAGATAGCAGACAAATCAACTGTATTTTCATGATCCCGCAGTTTTAAGAATCCAGCACCTGCACTTTTTCCTTATCAATAAAAATCAGGGGGCTTACCACTTGAAAGGAAGGTACCAATCCCTGGCCAACAATTTGGCCCTGGCAGTTGATGCTGCACCTGAGGATACACCAGACCTGATCAGCTTGTTGAAAACCCTGTCTGCAACAAATGATGGATCATTTCTACGGATAGCAATCCTGAGCAAATCAGGCCAGCGGGTTCCTTCAAATGCATTTTCCAGAGCGGTTTCTTTGATAAGGTTGGTTTCAATGTTCAGCATGCTGTCTGATGCGGGAACCGCAATATCCACAAGATTAGCCCTGGCCCTGATACCAATGTTTCTGTACCAGTCAGCCCGATAAAACGGAACTCCTGTACTTCCACTGTTTCTTGCATCGAAATTGAAAGGGAATGCTTCATTGAGCGTATTGTGAAAATTGGTCACGTCAGAACCTGGGGCAGGAAAAGCGCCAGTGATTCCACTGTTCAGCAATCCCCAAGCCAGTCGGTGCTTCCTTGAGCGATTGGCCGCTTCAGAGAAACGCATGTGCAGATGGGTTTGGCGGAACAAAAACCATTTGCCTGTTTTTGCTAATGGATTGACAGGAAGCAAAGAGTTGAAGTTGAGATAATTGTAGAGATATTTCATGACTACGGGCTGACCACCTATCTGTTTGGTGCTCAACAGGCCACGCGCATCATATGGGATGGATCCACCTTGCGCTGGCCGTTGCGTTTCAGCATTCCACATGTCGGTAACCAATTGGGAAGGCCGAACAGTATAACTTCCTCCGATAGGAGAAAACATTCGGATCAAGGGGTTTTCTGGATTGAATTTACTGTCAAAAGGGAGCACCCAAACCCACTCACGGTCAAATCCACTGCTTCCAAAAGGCTGCTCAAACATGATTCTCCACTGTGTATTCTGGATCAGGGTTGAAGCATCACCCGCACGAGAATAGGATATATAATGGTCAACATCACCATTGCTGTCCCAACCCACCTTGTATAGACTATAATATTGACCATTTGCAACCCCTTGTGTGCCGGTTTCCATGACTTCCCTGTAGTTAATGGCAGCATTCTGGTAATTTCCTTTCCAGAGATACAAATCACCCAAGATCACTTTCTTGTTTACAAAGAATTTTTGTGTCTGGTACCCATCTACAGTGATGTTGAGGTTGCTTCCTACTGGATAAAGTTCCTTGTAGGGAAGTTTTTCTGTGAAGTTGATCAAGGAGTCAAGCAGGGCATCAAAACCAATGACTGGATATGTATCAGGATTCTTTACTTCATCCACATTTTTTATCCTGCTCGTTACGTATGGGACTCTTCCAAAATGGATACCCAATTGAAGGTAAATAAAGGAACGTAAAGCACCGATATCAGAATAGCGTTGGTTGAACTCCGATTCAGTCATCTTCTTCTGAACCCTCATTTTTTGGAAATTCTCAAGCACATCGTTACAGTTCAGGATCAATTCGTAGAAAGGTCTGGGACTTGCATATGGATTGTCAACACCCACTGCATGTGTGCTGATTTGGCGCAGGTTTTCATCGGCATTTTGGGTACAATCCAGGAGATCTGCCCTGAGCTCATTCAGGATGATATACCGATCAGCCAATCCCATGAATTTACCATAGATACCCAAGACTGCTGCATCAGCATCGTATACATTTTGATACATCTGGCTTTGGTCCAATGTATCCTTGGGTTTGATGTCAAAAACCTTCTGGCATCCTGTTGAAAAAACAACAGCAACCAAGAGGAGCAGTGCTGTTTGAATCTTAGCTATTTTCATGATATCGCTTTTCCTTTTAATAATAATATTTTTTCCAAGCCTCATTGCAGGGTATTAAAGTCCAATCCTGATGCCCATGGTTACAGACCTGAACAATGGATCCAGGCCAGTATCTATACCCTGCGCAAAACCGGCGTTTCCAGCACTGAACTCAGGATCAAATCCCATGTATTTTGTAAAAGTGAGGAGGTTGTTTCCTGTAAGGTATACCGTTGCATTTTTCACAAATTTCTCTTTGAAAGAAAGATCATAGGAAAGGGTGATGTTGCGGAGCCTCAGGTAGGAGCCATCTTCAATCCATCTGTCACTGAACCTGTTGTTTCCACGGGGATCACCAAAAGAAGCCTTGGGCATGTTTGTTACCTGACCCTCAGTGCGCCAGCGGTTCACAACACTGTTGAGTTGGTTGTCAGTACTGCTGGCAGACTCAAGGAAATACCTCAGCTGGTTGAAAACTTCATTGCCCTGTGAAAAAGTAAACAATGCATCCAGGGTGAACCTTGCCCATGATAGTTTACTGGAAAAGCTGCCATGAAAGCGGGGTGCAGAGGATCCCAATTGCTGCATGTCTTTTTCATCGATGATTCTGTCGTTATTCAGATCAACAAACTGAACATCCCCACCTTGAAAATTTGAAAAAGTACCATCCGCATTTTTTGTTCTCAGGCCTGAGGCAAGAGCATCATTGGTTGTTTTGAAAACCCCAATGGTTTTATACCCATAAAATACATTGGCTGCAGCACCGGTTTGTGTGATGATGGTGGCGCCGTGTGTATTGGTAAGGAATTGACCATTGGGCACCGTCAATATTTTATTCCGATTGGTGGCAAAATTGAAACCAAGATCCCATTTCAAGGCTGATCGGTTGATGGCCCTCATGTTGACCATCGCTTCAATACCAGTATTCCTCATTGCACCGCCATTCGTCAACACGTTATCAAAACCTGAGCCGCTCAATACTTTTTCGTACACCAACATATCAGTGGTCTTGGAAGAATAGAGGTCGACGCTCATGGCCACCCTGTCATTCCAAAAAGCTACATCGACACCGAAATTGGCCTTGGTACTTGTTTCCCATTGGATGGATGGATTGGGAACACCTGAGCGGACCAATCCCTGCATCCCAAGAAAATTCTGTGAAGTATAGGTTTGTCTTGCAGTGTAATTTCCGATATCATCGTTTCCAGAACGGCTGAGTGTTGCGCGAAATTTGAACAGGTCAACCTTTGTGGAAGTGCCATATGAAGAACCAGAGGAAACAATCCAGGCAGCACCAAGAGAAGGCATGAAGGAATACCTTACGCCATTGATGCCCAGTCCGCTTTTTGCTTCACTGCCAAACCGCGATGAACCATCCATGGCTGCGTTGAACGTAAGAAAGAACCGCTCTTTGTATCCGTATTGGGTGCTGAAATAGGTGTTCATCCAATTCCATTCATTGATGCCACCCCCGGTCCGCCTTAGGGCACCGACACCATTTTGAACACTGATCAGCTCATCTGTGGCAGAATTAAAACCAAGTGTATAATCTTGCTCAGCAGCATTTTTTTGATAGCGAAGTCCAAGACGGGAATTGATTTGATGGTTATCGCTGAAGGTCTTGTTGTATTCCAACTTTGCATCAAAATAAGTTGAAAACAATCTCCTCACCTGAGTACCCAACCTGCTGTCTGCAATGGCATTGCTGAGTGTATCGTCTGCAACACCTTTGCGGGGGATGAAGATATTTTCCCGGTTCTTGTCGTAAAAAATACCAATCATGGTGGATGCCTTCAATGATTTGGCAAGGTCATAAGTGAATGTATATGAACCGGCAAACCTGTAGTTTTTTGAAGTGCCTTGTGCCCGCTCAATCAAGGCAGATGGATTGCTGACGCCAAAAATATCAGTGTCTTCCAAGTTTGGCGAAAGGACACCCTTTGCATTCACTTCATTGGCCAGCAACAAAGGAGACTTGGTCAGAGAAACAAACAGTGGTGAGGTCTTTGCATCAATCCCCTGTGTTCTGAGGTCTTGCTCGTTGTAAGTGAAAGCAAGGTTGGCCTGTCCGGTAAGGCGTTTTGAAAAATTGAAAGCTGCATTGAAACGGGTATTGTACCTGGTCAGGTTATTGCTTTTAAGCACCCCTTCCATGTTGGTAAAACCAATGCTGAGGGCGTAGGTGGCGATATTGTCACCACCGGTTACTTTGAGAAAGTAGTTTTTGTTGATGCTGTTCCTCAAGACCTTGTCCTGCCAATTGGTATTGTTGTGGTATTTGAAGTATTCGCTGTTGGTCATGGAATCACTTCTCATAAAAGGCATGGCGCCAATGGCAGGAATACCCAAGCCCTTGCTTTGCAAGATTTCACTCAGGTAAGTTCTGTAACTCGAAGCATCCATCAACGGAAGCTGGTCAGGCATTTGGTTGTATGATCCATAGATCCCAAAGTCAATGCTGGTGGCCTGGCGTTTGGCTCGAGCAGTGGTGATGATGATGGCACCGTTTGCGCCCTTGCTGCCATATTCTGAACTTGCATCTTTGATGACTGAAACGTTATCAATGTCTTGCGAATTGATCAATGAAAGCGGATTGGTGTAGTTGCCACCCATCAAACTGTTGCCGTAGTCAGCAGGATCAAAAAGCATGCCGTCTACAACCAACAATGGCATGTTGGTTCCGTGCAAAGAATTTTGACCCCTCAACATCAGGTTTGCACCTTTAGAAGTGGCACCAGACCTTCTGATGGATTGGAGACCTGCTATCTGACCTTGCAAGAGTTCATCAATGGATTCAAATGGTCTGTTCCAATTGCCATTGACATTCAGCAAGCCAATTGCAGCTGTATTGTTGCGCAAAGGAATAGCACCTTGAGGTAAAATAGCATTTTGCTGAAACGATTTGCCAGTCTCATAAATCATCGAAATCTGAAGATCAGATTTCCCTTTCAATGAAAACTGCCTAGGCTCAAATCCTTCTCCTTTCAGGTAAATTTCTACATCCAGGCTGGGAACATTGATGGAGAAAAATCCTTTTTCATCCGTCAAATCTGCAGCAATATTACCAAAGCCCACGGTGATTCCAGCCAAGGGTTTTTGGGTTGCATGGTCAGTAACAACCCCCGTTACCTTAATCTTTTTTACAGCCGCGACACCTGCCTGCTGCTTCGCAGTTTGCTTTTCCTGGCCAAAGCTCACCTGGCCCATCAGCATCAAAAGCAAAACAACAGAAGCTTTGCTGAAATATTTCAAATTAGAATGTATCATTACCAAGATCTTTTTTAATCACTATTATAAACTCGGCACAAGTTTGATATAATCACAAACCAGTGGATTGGCAGCATTGGCTGTACTGTTGGCAGCGGTCAGGAACAAGGAAAGCACAGGAGAATATGTCGTCAGGGTAAACTCTCCAAGAAATACCTCTCCTCTTGTATTGGCTACCACATTCACATAAGGCAAGAGCGTGGATAGTGGTGAACCAACACCAAGCCTTTGTGTAAATGTTGCTGTCTGAAAATCATTGACAGCCACCCAAAAGGCCCTGTACCTGATGGCGGGAACTTCGGGGATGTCATAGCGAAGATTGAAAAGGGCTATCCCATGGTTGAGGACCAACACATCAGAATATGGCCTCCTCGTCAGATCGTTAAATCGATCCCTGAAAAATGTTTGAGAACGCCTGTCATGACTCACACCTGAGTAACGTTCCGCTTCAATCACCCTGGTTGCAAACCGGAGTGCAGGAGCCACCGGCATGGAACTCATCACATATACATAACCATTGCTGGTTTTGATGGATGCAACAATCGAGCTCTTGTTGATGGGGAGTTTTGCACCAAATTTTGAGACCACGGTATCGGGAAGTCCTGAAGGGGTGTAGAGGGTGTCTACAGCAAAATCCCTCGCAATATTCCAAGCGGTGGCAAAGGTGGTACTGTCAGCAGATCCGGTAGGGAAGAATCTTGCATAAGCTGCACGCTCAGCATCCCATCCCCCATCGGCCAGAATGAATGCAGTGAATTGCTTGGTCTCATCCCTGAGGTCATGCACATTTCTCCAAAAAAGGTTGGTATAAACAGAGTCTGTTCCTTTCTGATAAATCGGCTCGCCAGTTGTAGGATTGATTCCCACGATTGTTGCGTTGGTAGGGTCAAAAACATTTCTAAAGAGTGACTGCAAAAAGGCACGCTGCTTCACAGGGGCTGCTGCGTTTCCTGCCATGAATTCCCAACAGTTGTCCAATGCATTAACCGACATGTTGATGGTATGCAGGATTCCATTACTGGCATACTGGTTTGCTTGGGTTGAAACGGCAGATTCAATTGAAAAAGGAGCAATGGCATTATACTTTCCATTCAACATCAATATCCTTTTCTTTGGAGTGGCATTGCTAAACCTGACAAGCTCCTCTGTGATATGGTTGGCAATGAATTGTTTTAGTTTGGCAGGATTTGCTCTTACAGTGGCATCCAACAAAATCAAAGATTCATTGTTGGGAGCAAAAACGGTATAGGATTTTGAAGAAGCCAATTCTTTGTCCAAGCCAGTTTCCACCAGGTATTTGGCGAAAGTAGACAAGGAAGGATTCTGGGAGATGACTTCAAATACATTTTTTTGAAGCATCGGATCCCCAATGGCATTGTGCTCCTCCGTCATTTTTTTACAACCCAACGACATCAAAATCATTGCCCCCAATAAGGCACCCAGTTGGAGTTTATGTTTGTATTTCATGCTATTCATTTATGCTTTTACTTTTTGAATTGGGTTGTTACTGGAACAACAGTGAACCATCTGGCCTGAATCTTGGCAGAATCTGATTCTGGTCTATGGGTATAAACTGAATCATATCGAGGTTGTTGTTGTTCTGTGTTCCATTCAATGGCGTGATCCTGATAATCTGTTGTTGTGTGGTCAAGAAGTCGATCACCCCAACCTGTCTTGCGGCAAAAACATTGGTCACATTCTCCGTATACCTCTTCCATCCAATGGCCTCCAATTCTGCATCAGTACCTGCAGGGCGATTATCCGTAAAATTCATGGTCCTTTGCATCAGTGTACCATTTACTTCAACCTGACAAAGCATGTTGGAACTGCTTGATTGTTTCTGCGCTCTGTAACAGATCCATACCTTGTACTTGCCCTTGACAATGGGTGGCGTCCGCATTTCCCAAAACACAGGTCTGTTTGGAAGACCAAGTGGGAGCATGTTTACATCATTGTTGACGGCGAAGTTGGTGATTGAACTTGAAGTGGAATAGGTATAGGTCATTACGTTGGTTCCAGCCAGTGGGCCCCATCCCCAGTAGTGATCCTTGATGGGATTGTCTGCTTCGGTTGCCCTAGTAAAATTATAGTTGGCCTTCTTGTAGAAAGCAGGCAGTTTTTTGATCTCTGTGAAAGATGAAACATCCCAATAAAGCGCTGTAGGTTTCCTGAACTTCACCCTATAATGAGCCGCTACATCATGAACAACGCCATTGGTTGCAGCGATATCACTTTTTTCACGGGTGATCTTAACGCCCTTTTCAACAACACCATTGAATTCGTCTTCATTCAGCACCACATCCTGGTCAATCAATTTGATGCTTACCACTTCCTGAGGCAGGAGTGTTTCATGCGTGGGCACGGTGATGATATCTCCCAAAAATTTCAATCCTGAAGAGATATGATAAGCAACATACATGTTGAGGCTGTCTTTGGGGTTTGTGGGATTTCCTGTTTTGGAAAGCCTTGCCTTCAATGCGGCATAAGTAGCAAACCCACTGTCAGCCAATGCCTTGTTGCTCTCAGCAAAAACCGTGATCCACCTTTTGGAAAGGTCAGGGTCCACAACATTCAGCCTGGCAAAATATCCGGTTTCTTTCATTGCCTGAACGAAAATGGAATATTCCGGCTTGCTTTCCAATTGCTGGGAGATTGTTCTGGTGGCAGGCGTCAACACTTGGTCGATGGCATGGATGATTCCGTTGCCTACCCTGATATTGGATTTTACAACAGCACCCTGCCTGTTGATGACATAACTGGAAACACCTGATGTATTGACAACAGATGTAATGAGAAATTGTCCATACATGGTGATCACGGGCAGCTTGCCATCAGTGAAAGAATTGGTATAGATGGTATCCTCCAGCAAATGAAGCCTAACCATGTCTTTCAGCGTTGCCATATCAGCTGTTTCAACAGAACTTGCGCCGATGTTCTTCAGGTATGTTTTAACCCCGCTATTGGTGGGGGCAAAACAGGTATAAGAACCGTAGGCGTTTAGAAATGAAGCAGTACCCGTTTTTTCAAGGATCTGCTTGAACAGTGAGAAGGAATCCAGATTTTTATCGAGGTATCCAACGATGTTGACATCTGAGGTGGTTTTTTCAACAACCTCCAGCTTTCTGCATCCGGCATTTACCAGGTACATCAGAGAGATGAAAACAAGTCCTGCGATCAATACACTTTTTCTTGTCATAAACTGGCTTGATTATTTGTAAAAAGAATTTTGTACCAATAATTTATTGGTCTGCATTTCGTACAGGTAAATAGGGAAATAATGGCTGTTGACGTCCCTGGCTTTTGCCTGTGCAGATTGTTGAAGATTGGAAGGAACACTTTGCGAAATGGTATTCAGCAAGATTCCCAACCGGGCATAATTTTTTCTTTTTGCATTGCGCAAGACATCATACCAGCGCTTTCCTTCAAAGCAAAACTCCCTTGCCCTTTCCTCCAAAATGAAATCTTGGATCAGGTTCTTATCGGTTGGAGATGGTGCGAGATCTGTAGCAGCCAATGCATTGGCCCTTGCCCTGACCCTGTAAACGAGATCCAATGCATCTCTCCCATTACCAGACTCATTCAAAGCCTCAGCTTTCATGAGCAGTACATCCGCGTAACGGTAGAAAAACCAATGCGCAAAACTTTGGTCAAAAGATCTTTGTGTAGTTGGACTTGCGCCAATGTATTTCCAGATGGTAGAGGTGGCGGCATTGACAGATCCCCTGTCTCCCCGGATGTCAATATTTTTGTCATCATTCAGGTCTAAACTGAAAACCCTTTCAATCAGATCGGCTGAGGCAGTCCATCGCCTTGCAGGAATGCTGGCTGAAAAGATAGGGAAGAAAGGATTCAACCTTTGCACGCTGAACTGCAGTTCAAAAATACCCTCATTGGAATTGCCATCAACATACAGCGTATTAAACCAGCTCTCATTGTATTCTACAAGGGAACCATTGCGGGTAGCACCACGAATGAGTCCAAATTTTCCAGAATTAATTACCTTATCGCATTCCACAATGGCCTCTGGAAATTTGTCCATCCAAAGATAAACATCTGCCAAAATGGTGTTGATGGTGAATTGTGTAACCCTCCCCTTGTCTGAATCTACATCGCCATAAGTTTTTACTGCTTTGGATTCTGCCGATTTGAGGTCTGCAACAATCTGGTTCAATACCTGTGCCTGGGTTGACTTCGGGATAGGTTTGATGTTTTCATCGCTCAACGTAGCATCTGTTTTCAAAGGCACATCACCAAAACTCCTGACCAGGTAAAAATACATCAGGGCCCTGATGGTCAGTGCTTCACTGAGATAATTGTCGAGCTGGGCCTGGGTAAATGTATTGTCGTTGGCCAATACTTCAGGAGCTTTCTCAATGACCGTATTGCAAAAATTAATGGTCCTGTAAAAAGGCCTCCAGTTCACATTGACATTGGTCGGCTGGGTATTCATGTTAACCAGGTCAATATCATCTCTGCTTGAGGCTGTTGCATTGGCAACATTGTCTGCCCTTGACTCTCCCCAAACAAAAAACAATTCTGTCATGGAGGGTATGTAATCCTGTGTGGAATAGCTTCGCGATGAGGGTTCCATCATGGATGAATAGATACCGAAAACAGAAGCCCTTACCTGCTCCTTTGTTTTCCAGAACTCTTGTTTGATGATACCGTCGATGGGCTTGAGTTCCAAGTACTTCTTACAACCACCCAATGCGGTTACCAGCATCAAAGCAAAGGCATATTTAAAATAGATTTTCATTGCTGTTTTGTGTTTTGTTTAGAATCCGGCTACCAATCCGAAGGTGATCGTTTTCGCAGGAGGCGTCATGGAGTAATCATATGAAACCCTGAATGGGTCTGATCCCCTGAAAGCCACCTCAGGATCTTGTCCCAGGTAATTGGTAAAAGTGAAAAGATTTTCTGCGGTTACAAATCCACTCAATGACCTGAATTTCAACTTGGACAATACCTTCTTGTTGAAAGTGTATCGGGCTGTGATGGTCCTGAACCTCACATAAGAAGCATCTTCAACATAACGATCGCTACCAAGCCAGTTGAAACCACCATTGATCAATGCCCTTGGCACATCCGTAACGTCTCCTTCTTTTCTCCACCTGCTCAAGACGGAAGTGTTCTGGTTGTCAAAAAGAAACATGTTGGTGGTATTCATTTTGGTACCATTGATTACGTTGTATCCCCAGCGGAAACTGAAGAACGAAGTGATGCGAAGGTTTTTCCAGGTAACGGAAGGCCCAAAACCACCTGACAGCTTGGGGTTGCTGTTGCCGAGGTAAACAACATCCATGTAGT
>CALPWM020000031.1 GCA_943327275.2 Chitinophaga pinensis | reverse complement strand
GTTGCCAGCGAAGGCCTCCAGGAAATCCTTAACAGTTGAGTAAATAATTTTGACGCCAGGGGTTTTTTCCAGGATGGCATCAAAGAGCTCGACCAACTTCGAAACGATGAAGGAAGAAGAAATATATCCCACTGTGAGTACAATGACCACAACAACCAGGAATCCCAATCCAGGGATTTTTTCGGGATACCCCTGAGGGCTGAGTTTAACAAGATCAGGGAAGAGTACGTGTAAAAGGTTGGGAAGAATATCATCAATCAGGTTGAACAATGAAACCACAGCCCAAACGGTGATGACAATCGGTGCTAGAATAACCATCCCCTGAAAGAAAAAATACAAAAGTCTGCCCGGCCTAAATGATTTCATTGTAATGGTTTAAGCAAATATACACCCTAAAAAAAGGCATTATTCGATGAAAACACCTGATTTTGAAGGAAAAATCACCAAAAATGCTTCATTTACCCAGATTAAATACCGTTTAACATTAAATTCATTTTTTTCAACAGAAACTTTTTTTACAATAATAGTTTCCATAGTTTTGCGCCTCGAAATTAAACATGGAACCAAAAGAACGGATCATTGAACAAGCAAGAGAGCTCTTTATCAGGCTCGGCATACGGTCTGTATCAATGGATGATATTGCAGGACAAATTGGTGTCTCAAAAAAGACCCTTTACCAGCATTTTGAGGACAAGGATGAACTGGTGGATCGGGTTGTAGCATTTGAAACAACCAGGATGCAGGAAGAATGCCATACCTGTGCCTCCACTGCGGAAAATGCAGTAGAAGAAATTTTCAAAACCATGGAAATGGTGATGCAACATTTCAGGAACATGAACCCGATGGTGCTGTTTGACATGCACAAGTTTCATGGGAAGGCCTTCGCCAAATTCATGGAACACAAAAACATCTTCTTGTTGGATGTCATTTCAACCAATTTGAAAAGAGGCGTCAACGAAGGTTATTTCAGGCAAGACATCAACATTGATATCCTGGCGAAATTCAGGCTGGAATCCATGATGCTGGCTTTCAACATGGAAGCCTTCCCACCCGAAAAATACAATGTGGCTGAGGTAACCATCATCATGATAGAAAACTTTCTTTACGGACTTGCAACAGCATCTGGATTCAAACTCATTGAACAATACAAGTCAAAAAAGTACACTACACATGCACAATAAAAAAGCAAATATGATACGTTGGGGCTTCATCATTTTTTCATTGATTTTACTGGCATCCGGTACAGTACAATCACAACAGAAATACCGGCTAACCGTCAGCCAGGCAGCTGATCTCGCATTGAAAAATGTGACAGAAATCAAAAACCTACAGATTGACAGGGAATTACAGTTGGCCAAAAACAAGGAATATGTCGGTCAAACCATGCCTCAGGTCAATGGCAGCATTCAAACCCAGCATTTTTTCAATATACCGGTGACCCTGTTGCCAGACTTTGTTTCTCCATCGGTATACCAGGTCTTGACAGAAAACGGTGTACGCAACGGTGCAGGTAGCCCCATATCAAAACCCAATACCCCAACCCAGTACTTCCCTGCACAATTCGGGGTTCCGTGGCAGTCTTCAGCGGGTATACAGTTTCAACAGCTGCTGTTTCAACCTGATCTCTTCATTGCCCTCAAGGCAAGAAAGAAAGCCATTGATTTTACAGATGCCAACATCAAAGTCATGGAAGACTCCATCAAAAGCAATGTTGCAAGAGCCTACTACAGCGTATTGATTGCTGAAAAAAGAAAAAAATACCTGGATAGCAGCATCAAAAGGCTTGATAAGCTGAAAAGCGATCAAGAAAAACTCTATAAAAATGGATTTGCCGAACACCTGGACATAGACAAGACGCAGGTAACACTGAACAACCTGAGCACCACATCTACCCAAATTGAAAGACTCATAGAAATTGGGTATGCATCACTCAAATTTTCCCTGGCCATTGACCAGACCGATACCCTTGAATTGAGCGATTCTCTTTCTGTTGATCTTGTCAAAAAAGACCTGCTTGAATTATCCAACTTCAATTACAACGACAGAAAAGAAATCCAGTTGTTGAATGTGGTAAAGGACCTTCAAGGACTGGACCTCAAGCGAAACAAACTTGCGTATATTCCCACAGTGGCCACTTTTTTCAGCTACAGCAGAAATGCATTGGGTCAGAAATTCAACCTTCTTAATTTTTCAGATCCATGGTTCAAAACATCCCTGTGGGGAATCAATTTGAATGTTCCCATTTTTGATGGCGGACAAAAAGCACAGCGCATCAAGCAAGCGAATCTCAATCTTCAAAAGACCAGCAATACCATTGCGAATGTTCAAAGGGCAATTGACCTGCAAGTGAAAGCTTCGTCCATCTTGTTCAAAAATTCCCTGTCATCTCTGGACATGCAAGACAAAAATGTGGTGCTGGCAGAAAGGGTTTACAATACCACGAAGAAAAAATACGAGCAAGGACTGGGATCCAGCTTTGAATTATTGCAAACTGCATCTGAACTGGAAAACGCACAGTCCAATTATTTCCAATCCCTTTATGATGCCATCAATGCAAGAATTTCTTACAACAGGGCCCTTGGTAAACTATAACAACAAAAGAATAAAAAACAGAATATGAAAAAGTTTTTGATGATCTGCATGCTGTTCTCAATGGCAGCCTGCTCAGGAAACAAGGAAGAGAACAAGGATCTGGCAACCAAAAAAGCGGAGTTGGACAACCTCACCAAAGAACGTGATGCCATCGTTGCCAAGATAGCCATCCTCGAAACAGAAATCCAGAAATTGTCTGGTGCCACTGTTGAAGAGAAAACAAAGTTGGTTGAAGTGACCACACTGATCACCCAGGACTTCGCCCACTACATTGACTTGCAGGGCAAGATCACCACAGAGAATCTCTACTATGTTACCCCCAGAGGAATGGGCGGACAGGTGAAAGCCATTTATGTAAAACAAGGAGACAATGTCAAAGCAGGACAGCTGTTGATGAAACTGGAAGATGGCATCATCCAGCAAAACATCAAGCAAGTGGAAAGCCAGCTTGAATTTGCCAAAAATATTTTCACCCGCCAGGAAAATCTTTGGAAAGAAGGGATTGGAACAGAAGTACAATTCCTATCTGCCAAGAACAATGTGGAAGGACTTGAAAAACAGCTCTCTCTTGTGAAAGAGCAACTGGGAACGACTTCCGTCATTGCACAGGTATCGGGTGTGGTTGAAACCGTCAGCATCCGGGTAGGTGAAACCTTTGTTGGTTCTCCCATGGCCGGCATCACCATTGTCAATCCAAGTGCCATGAAAGCGGTGGTTGAAGTTCCTGAAAACTATGTTGTAAAAGTCAGGAAAGGAATGCCCGTGATCATCTCTGTACCAGACCTCAATGAAACCTTCAACTCAACCATCAGCCTGATCAGTGAAACCATCAATACCACCTCAAGGAGTTTCATTGCAGAAAGCAAAATGCCCAGCAAGAACAACATCAAACCCAACCTGGTTGCAGTGGTAAAAATACTTGATCATGCAGCAAAGGATGCCATTGTTGTTCCAGTTGAAACGGTGCAAACGGATGAGAAAGGAAAATATGTGTACATCCTCTCCCTTGAAAACGGAAAGAACCTTGCCAGGAAAAAGATGGTTACCATTGGTGAATTCTATGATGAATTGATTGAAGTCAATACAGGGCTGACCAAAGGTGATAAGCTCATCACCAAAGGGTTTCAGGGACTGTATGATGGTCAGCTGATTTCAACCGCAACAAACTGATCTCATTTTCCAAGCAAGCATAAACCATTAGCATGGACAACTCCTCAAAAAATAATTCCATTTCCAACCTGCTAAAGAATGTAAAAACATTCAAGCCAACAGATTGGGCCATCAACAACAAGACGGCAGTCTACCTGATCACCCTGATCATCTCCCTCTGGGGAATCGGATTGTTTGTTTCCTTTCCTAAAGAACAATTTCCAGATGTAGTCATTCCCAACATTTACGTTCAAACCGTTTATGTAGGAAACTCCCCAAAAGAAATTGAAAGCCTGGTAACAAGACCCATCGAGAAACAACTGAAAGGGATTACCGGCGTAAAGATCAACAAAATCACTTCCAACTCTTTGCAGGATTTCTCGGCCATCATTGTCGAGTTCAGCACCTCCGTAAAAACAGATGTTGCCTTGCAGAAGATGAGGGATGCCGTAGACAAGGCGAAAAAAGACCTCCCAAATGACCTCACCCAGGAACCTGTGGTTCAAGAGATCAGCCTTTCTGAACTGCCCATCATGGCAGTGAACGTCAGCGGTGACTATGATGGTATAAAGCTTGCAGAATTTGCAGAAGAGCTGAAAAACAAGATTGAAGAACTTTCTGAGATCAGCAGGGTTGATGTGGTTGGTGCCCCTGAAAGAGAAATCCAAATCAATGTAGACCGCTACAAAATGGAAGCGGCAAAAGTCGGATTCACCGACGTTGAACAGGCCATCCAGCGCGAAAACAACGATATCTCTGGTGGCTTACTGGCAGTGGGAGAACAGAAACGTACGCTGCGTGTTAACGGACAGTTCAGGTCTTCACTGGACCTCAACAATGTGATTGTGAAAAACATCTATGGCGCCCCACTTTACCTCCGTGATTTTGCCAACATCACCGACACTGTGAAGGAAAGGGAAAGTTATGCCCGATTGAATGGAAAGAACGTTGTAACACTGAGCATCATCAAGCGTTCCGGAGAGAACCTGATCAATGCCTCAGAGAAAATCAATGGTATTGTAAAGCAATTGAAGGCAGATCAGTTTCCCAAAGACCTGAACATCAACATCACAGGAGACCTGAGCATCAAGGCTTCAGCAGCATTTGATGAACTGGTAAACTCCATCGTAATTGGATTTGTACTGGTGATGATCATCCTCATGTTCTTCATGGGCGTCACCAACTCATTCTTTGTGGCACTCTCTGTTCCGCTGAGCATGTTCCTTGCCTTCATCCTCCTGCCCAGTGCAGAGTTCATTGTAGGATCCAGCGTTACCCTGAATTTCATTGTATTGTTTGCCCTGCTTTTTGGACTTGGTATTGTGGTGGATGATGCGATTGTGGTGATAGAAAACACGCACAGGATATTCTCACAAGGCAAAGGAAAAATCAGTGCCAAAGATGCAGCAAGGTTTGCAGCAGGAGAGGTTTTCATTCCGGTATTGGCTGGAACCCTGACCACGCTTGCCCCATTCATTCCGCTGCTTTTTTGGCCAGGTATCATTGGTAAATTCATGATCTACCTTCCTACGATGTTGATCTTCACACTGACAGCATCATTGATTGTTGCCTACATCATGAACCCTGTTTTTGCCGTAGACTTCATGGCCCATGAAGACCACGAAAAGAAAAAGAAATCTACTGTTTTCAAAAATCCCCTGTTCCTCATTTTCATCATCGTGGGTATTCTTTTTGACCTCGTGGGATATGGCAACGACCAGGCATCTTACCGCTTCATTGGCAACATGCTTATTTTCTTTGGTGGACTGATGGTGCTCAACGCCTACGTGCTCACTGATGCCATCAAAACATTCCAGGAGAAATGGCTGCCTGCCATGATGAACAAATACGAAAAACTCCTGCAGTGGACCACACAGGGATGGAGACCCGTCAAAATGTTGATTGGAACGTTTGCATTGCTCATCTTTTCCTTTGTGTTCTTCGGGATGAGAAATGTTCCTGTTGTGCTTTTCCCGCAGGGCGATCCCAATACCATTTATGTTTACCTCAAGTTGCCTGCAGGTACAGAAATAACCTATACCGATTCGGTAACAAAACTGCTGGAATCCAGGATCAACAAGGTTTTGGGCATGGAGAACGGAAAAGAAAATCCATTGGTGGAAAGTGTAATTGCGAATGTGGCGGTTGGTGCCAGTGATCCCAACAGTGGAGACAGAAGCACAAGGCCGGAGCTTGGCCGTATCCAGGTCAATTTTGTTCCATTTGAAGAAAGAGATGGTGCTGGCACCAAGCAGTACCTTGATTCCATCCGATTGGTGGTGAAGAACATTCCTTCCGCGGAGATAAGTGTCAACCAGGAGAGCAATGGTCCACCCACGCAATCACCCATCAACATTGAGGTATCTGGTGACAATTTTGAAGACCTGACCAGCACAGCCATCAACCTCAGGAACTACCTCAGCGATAAAAACATTCCAGGTGTTGAAGAATTGAAAATTGATGTAGACTTCTCCAACCCAGAGATTGGCATTTCCATCGACAGGGAAAGGGCTTTGATGCAAGGCATCTCAACCGGTCAAATCGGATTGGAAATTCGTACAGCCCTTTTCGGAAAGGAAATTTCCAAGTTGAAGATTGGTGAAGAGGAATTCAATATCATCATTCGCAACAATGCGACGCAAAGGAAATCACTTTCTGAACTCCTGAACATGCGGATCACCTATCGTGATTTCACCAACGGTCAGATCAAACAGGTACCCATCAGTTCTGTCGTTAAAGCAGACCTCAGCAATACCTATGGCAGCATCAAAAGAAAGGACCAAAAACGTGTGATCACCATCTTCTCGAATGTATTGACTTCACAAGGTTATACACCCCAGGCTGTGAATGAGGAAATCAAGAAACACATCGACGCATTCAAATCAAAGGCCGAGGGTGTATCGATTGCACAAACGGGCGAAGGCGAGCAATTGGAAGAGACAGCAAACTTCCTCAGAACAGCGATGTTTACTGCTATAGGACTGATTTTGCTGATCCTCATTTTGCAGTTCAATTCATACAGCAGAACCATGATTGTGCTTTCTGAAATATTTTTCAGCTTGATTGGTGTATTGCTGGGCTATGCCATAACACAGTCCACCTTTGCTGTGGTCACCACAGGTATTGGTATTGTAGGGCTATCCGGCATTGTGGTGAAGAATGGTATTCTCGTGATAGAATTTGCCGACGAGTTGAGGGGAAGGGGCATGAAGACAAGAGAAGCAGTCATCGAAGCCGGAAAAACAAGGATTGTTCCGGTATTGCTCACTGCGCTTGCTGCCATCCTCGCGTTGATCCCACTTGCGGTTGGTTTCAACATCAACTTCGTTACCCTGTTCACCGATTTGAATCCACATATTTTCTTTGGTGGTGACAACGCTGTATTCTGGAAGCCTTTGTCACTCACCATCATCTGGGGATTGATCTTTGCCTTCTTCATGACCTTGCTGATTGTACCAGCCATGTACCTCATTGCTGAGCGATTGAAAAGGCCGATGAATAAATTCTTCAAAGGAAAGTGGATCTCTATCCTCGGATTGCTGGGACCCTTATTCTTCCTCTTTACAGGTATTGTTTACCTCGTAAGAAGGATCCAGGGAAAACCTGTTTGGAATGGTAAATTGAAAAAATAAAATAAAATACAATGGAACAATACAGTACAAGATCGAACCATGAAATCGATTACAGGATTGTTGGGGAAGAAATGCAATACGTAGAAGTTGAACTCGACCCCAACGAAACAGCCATCGCAGAAGCGGGAAGCTTCATGATGATGGATGATGGGGTTCAGATGCAAACCATTTTTGGTGACGGATCAGGTCAAGACAAGGGCGTCCTGGGGAAACTCTTCTCTGCAGGAAAGCGACTGCTTACCGGTGAAAGCCTTTTCATGACCGCATTCACCAACATGGCACATGGTAAAAAAAGGGTATCCTTTGCCTCCCCTTACCCTGGCAAAATCATTCCACTGGACCTTCAACAACTTGATGGCAGGATCATTTGCCAGAAGGATTCATTTCTCTGCGCAGCAAAAGGGGTGAACGTTGGCATTGCCTTCCAAAGAAAACTGGGCACCGGATTGTTTGGCGGGGAAGGATTCATCATGCAGAAACTGGAAGGTGATGGCATGGCCTTTGTACACGCAGGCGGACATGTATTTGAACGTTACCTTACGCCTGGTGAAGTATTGAAAATCGATACCGGTTGTGTGGTCGCTTTTACCCAAAGCGTTGATTACGATATCCAGTTTGTAGGTGGCATCAAGAACAGCATATTTGGCGGAGAAGGCCTGTTCTTTGCAACCCTCCGCGGACCAGGAAAAGTATGGATCCAAACACTTCCCATCAGCAGGCTTGCCAGCAGGGTGCTGTCTTATGGAACGACCAACAGAAGAGAGGAAGGAAGCATCCTTGGCGGATTGGGGAACATGCTGGATGGAGACGGGTACTAAACCGAATTCCAGTCATTCAAAAAAGAAAATAGACCATAATAGAAAAGCCGGCTCAGATGAGGCCGGCTTTCTTTTTGAATATGATACAAGCTTAGTCGCGGCGACCATAAAGATTGCCCAACAAGCGAAGGATTTCAACATACAACCATACCATGGTTACCAGCAAACCAAAGGCACAGAACCATTCCATGTGCTTGGGTGCACCCATTGCAACGCCTTGCTCGATCCTGTCAAAGTCTAACAAAAGGCTGAGCGCAGCAATGGCAGTGATGGCGATGGAAATACCGATGCTCAACAAGCTTCCGTTGTGCAGTCCATCAATGTTTACATTGAACATGGAAAGAATCCAGGTGATCAGGTAAAACAATGCAATACCACCAATGGCTGCAAACATCACCGACCTGAATTTCTCAGTTACCCTGATGATCCTGAAGGTATACAACAGGTACATGGCTATGGCCGTGCCAAAAGTCAGTACCACAGCCTGGGTTACGATACCCGGAGCTACTTTGCTGAATGCATTGCTGTAAATGGCGGAGATGCCACCCACAACCAAGCCTTCCAGCAGTGCGTATGCAGGTGCAAGGTATTGTGCCCATTGTTGTTTGAACATGAGGATCAATGCAATCACCAATCCACCAATGGCACCACCCATCAGGTATCCCTGAATGCTGTTACCAACGCTGGCTTCATTCCAAACATAGAAGGCAGTGGCCATCACCATGAGGAAAAGAAAACCGAATTTATTGAGGGTGCCGCGGAAAGACATGATGCCAGATCCGGGGGCAGCCATTGACCTGTTAAAAGATTTTTCCGAAAGTGTAGGATTACTTGAATTGAAAAGCGCCATATTGGGTAATTTTGTAGTGTAAATTAATTAATTTCAGTTGAATCTGCCAAAGCAAGCCCCCAAAAAGGGTATAGGCCTCAAACATTTAACATGATCCAAAGAAAAGAAGAACTCCTCAGTGATATTGTCATCAAATTCGCAGGGGACAGTGGAGACGGAATGCAGCTTACCGGAAGCCAGTTTACCAACAATACCGCCCTCATGGGCATTGACCTGGCCACTTTCCCGGACTTTCCGGCTGAAATCCGTGCGCCACAAGGTACCATTCCTGGTGTGAGTGGCTACCAGCTTCGTTTTTCAAGCGATGCCATCTATACCCCTGGTGATCTATGTGATGTACTCGTGGCCATGAATGCGGCTGCATTGAAGACCAATTTGAAAGCCATCAAAAAAGGTGGCAAGATCATCGCCAATGTGGATGGTTTTGATTCAAAAAACCTTCGCCTGGCCAACTATCCAGAAGGTGTGAATCCCATTGAGGACGGATCCCTTGAAGGTTTTGAATTGATCAAGATGGATGTCACCAAAATGACCCGTGAGGCATTGAAAGACATCACCCTGGGCACCAAGGAAAAAGACAGGGCCAAGAACATGTTCGTGCTGGGATTCCTTTACTGGATGTACAGCCGTGACATGGACAGCACCCTGAAATTTCTGAACGAAAAATTTGGTAAAAAAGACGATATCCTCAATGCCAACCTCAAGGCCTTGCAGGCAGGATACAATTATGGCGATACCACGGAAACATTCACCACAAGATACAAGGTTGAAAAGGCGAAAATGAAGCCTGGAACCTACCGGTCCATCATGGGCAACCAGGGGGTTTCATTGGGATTGGTGGCGGCATCACAGAAAAGTGGTTTGCCAATTTTTCTCGGCACCTACCCCATCACGCCGGCCTCAGATATCCTGCACGACCTGAGCAAGATGAAGAGTTTTGGTGTAAAGACATTTCAGGCGGAAGACGAGATTGCCGGTATCTCTGCCGCCATTGGCGCCAGCTATGGTGGCGCATTGGGCGTTACCACCACTTCCGGACCTGGTATAGCCCTGAAGGGAGAAGCCATGGGACTGGCCGTGATGCTGGAGATTCCTTTGCTGATCATTGATGTGCAAAGGGGCGGACCCTCAACAGGGCTTCCCACCAAAACAGAACAAAGTGATCTCCTGCAGGCATACTATGGAAGAAATGGTGAGTGCCCGATGCCTGTGATTGCTGCTTCTACCCCCAGCGATTGTTTCAGCGCCGTTTATGAAGCCGTAAGGATTGCCCTTGAGCACATGACGCCTGTGATGTTCCTTAGCGATGGCTACATCGCCAATGGTGCGGAACCCTGGCTGTTCCCACAAGCTGAAGACCTTCCTGCCATCACCGTCAAATTCAAAACTGCGTTGGATGAAGGAGAGGAAAGGTTTCAGCCCTACAAGCGCGATGAAAAACTGGTAAGACCCTGGGCTCTTCCTGGCACAAAAGGACTGGAACACAGGATTGGCGGATTGGAAAAACAAGACATTACAGGAAACGTGAGCTATGAACCTGATAACCATGAACACATGGTGAAAACCAGGCAGGCAAAGGTGGACATGATTGCCAATTATATTCCTGAGCAAAAAATTGACAGTGGCGCAGCCTCCGGCAAGGTATTGGTTTTGGGATGGGGCAGCACCTATGGCTCCATCAAAAGCGCTGTGCAGGAATTGTTGCTCGAAGGCCAGGCTGTTTCACATGCACATATCCGGTACATGAGACCCTTCCCCAAGAACCTTGGAGAGATCATCAAGCAGTTTGATACCGTCATTGTTCCAGAGATCAACAATGGTCAGCTGATCAAGATCCTGCGGGATGTTTATCTTGTTGATGCCAAGCCTTATAACAAGATCAAGGGCACACCGATCACCAAAGGTGAATTGGTGGCTGAGATCAGGAAGTATTTGTAGGCTATTGGACACGCTCCACAATCTTCCCTGTAGCCTTTTCTTTCAGGATAAGTTTTTTGGTTCCGTAGTGTGTGATTTCTTCTTTCACGAGATAATGATCTGCATCAAATTCAACAAGGGTTCCTTGCTTGGTCTGCCCTTCAAGGCCACGCCAGTCGGACAATTGAACGGGTTCCCAGGTTTTTGATTTGGCACTTTTATACGCGGCATCCAAGACAGCATTGACGATGTATCCATCGTAGAAAGTTTCTTTGGGTGCTTTGCCTTTTTCAAAAGCATCAAACATATCAAAGAACATGTGGTTGTATCCCAGTTCATTCAACTCATCCCCTACTGGAAACAGCCATCCTGTATTGGTTTCAGCCTTTTCTGCAACATAGTCAGCCCCCTTTCCAGTGGTGAACATGTCAAAGCCTGTTCTTAAAAATCCATTGATCCAAATGGTTCCTTCGGTGCCCATCACTTCATCACGCAAATCCAATCCACCCCTGAAAGTCCAGCTTACTTCAAACTGACCAATGGCGCCATTTTCATATTTGACCAACCCGATGGCATGGTCCTCTGCATCAATCGGCTTTACCTGTGTATCTGCCCAACACATCACTTCAACAGGCCTGATGTCCTTGCCAATATAACTCCTTGCAATCTCAACACAATGGCAACCGAGGTCCAGCATGCAACCACCGCCAGCCTGCTCCAGGTCCCAGAACCAATCGCTGTGCGGGCCAGGATGGGCCTCGCGGGATTTTGCCCACAGTATTCTTCCAAGTGCCCCGCTTTGTACACTGGCATGGGCCTTGAGAAATTTCGGCGTGTAGACCAAATCTTCCAGATATCCATTGAAAATACCCGCAGCCTCAACGGCTTCCAGCATGCGCTTGGCTTCAACTGCATTGCGACCCAAAGGCTTGGTGGAGATTACTGCTTTTTTGTGTTTGATGCACAGCATCACCGCTTCTTCATGCAGATTATTGGGCAGTGAGATACAAACCATGTCTACATTGGGATGTGCAATGGCTTCCTCCATCACAGTCGTATAATGTTCGCACTGATAATCTGCTGCAAACTTTTTTGCCTGCTCCTCCCTTCGGGAATAAATCGATACAATCTTGTCCCTGCTTCTTAATCCTTGAATGGAATCAGCATAAAATCTTCCTATGAATCCGGAGCCGAGCATTGCGAGTTTTACCATGGTGAAGGGTTGAGAGAGGTTTAGAGAAGTTTAGAGAAGTTGAGAGAGGTTGAAGAGGTTGAAGGGGTTGAAGGGGTTTAAATATTTGAAGTTGATTTCTTGTCCTTGAAAAACAGCACCAAAAATACAAGGCTCAATGCTGCAATGCCTGCAGGAACGAGCCATACATGCAACCAATCAGTTACTCCACCTGCAGTGTATTGGTCCTTGACTTTTCCTGAAACGATGGAACCAATGTACATGCCAATACCATAGGTGGCAAGGCTGATCAGCGCCTGGGCCTGAGACTTGATTTTTTCGCCGGCTTTCTGATCCGTATAGATCATGCCGCTCACAAAAAAGAAATCATAACAAACGCCGTGCAGGAGTATCGCAGCATACAACATCCACTGACTGGAAGCTGGGTCACCGTATCCAAAAAACACAAAACGAAGAATCCATGCCAGCAGTCCTACAATCAATATTTTTTTCACCCCAAATTTTCCAAAAGCAAAAGGCAAAAGAAGCATGAACAACACTTCAGACACCTGACCCAAAGACATGATGTTTTCTATCCTGAACGTTTTGGGATCGGCTGATGGGAATGCCATTTTGTAACCATCCGTAAGCGATGGATTTGCCCAGGCATAATAAAACGAAAGGGGTATGCAAATCAATACGGAAGAGATGAAAAAGATGAGAAAGGAACGGTCCTTGAACAATACGAATGCGTCTTTGCCAATGATTTGTCCGAAAGAACTGGGGCCTGTTGCAGTAGGAGATGTTTTGGGTAGGAAAAATGACATCAGCCCCAGCAAAAGAGCAGAGACCATGGCAATTTGAAAAATCATGACATTGTCTCCTACACCCAGATAACCAACCAGATTGGTCACAGCAATCCAAGCCAATGTACCAAACACCCGGATGGCAGGAAACTCCTTTTCAGGATTGCTCATGGCACGCATGGCGATGGAACTTGTCAATGCAATGGTCGGTGCAAAAGTGAGGCAGTAGGCCAGCATCACCCAATAAAATGTATTGGCATCAGTAATGGTGGTCAAGACATAGAGTAAAGCAGCGCCCGCAAGGTTCAACACACCCAATACTTTCTGGGCCTCAAAGAACCTGTCCGCAAGCATTCCAACAAAAAACGGTGCTGCAATCATGGCAATGGAAAATGCTGCATATGCACTGCCCACCTGGTCGCCTGTAGCATGCAACTGGTCGGTCATGTATTTGCTCATTTGTCCGTACCATGATCCCCATACAAAAAATTGCATGAACATCATGAGCGCTAGCTGAATCCTGGTGATCGATTTCATGTGAAAAATTATGATTCCAAGATAAAGATTATTTGGATGTGGGGCATCAATTGCGAACAGACTGTCTCAGGGATTGTTGTAATTTGCATACACAAGTTGAAGATGAAACGAAAGGAACGCTACGATACAGTGATTGAGCATTTTCAGGTAAACATCCCAGAAGCTGAAACAGAGCTCTTGTATGACAATCCTTTTCAGTTGTTGGTTGCGGTAATTCTTTCTGCTCAATGCACAGACAAGCGGGTCAACCTGACCACGCCAGCCATATTTGAAAAATTTCCAGATCCTGAAAGCATGGCTGCTACTGATTTTGACACATTATTCCCCATCATCAGAAGCATCTCCTATCCCAACAACAAAACCAAGCACCTGATTGGGATGGCCAATATGTTGATCAAGGATTTCAATGGTGAAGTTCCCATGACGGTTGATGAGTTGATCAAACTGCCGGGGGTAGGAAGAAAAACTGCCAATGTAATCACTTCTGTGATTGATCAGCAACCGAACATG
>CALPWM020000030.1 GCA_943327275.2 Chitinophaga pinensis | reverse complement strand
GGCGTATCCGTCAACAAAAAGCTGATGCTTTCTGGCGTATGACCAGGCGTGTGAAGGGTTTCCATTTTCAGGTTGCCTACCATGAAGGTTGTGCCATCCTTCAACCCAACATGATCGAATTCATATTCCCAACCAGGACCGCCTTCATCTGAAAGATACAATTTAGCTCCGGTCAGTGCCGCCAACTCGCGTGAACCAGAAAGAAAGTCGGCATGGATATGGGTCTCCATCACATGGGTGATGGTCATGTTGTTTTGCTTGGCGATTTCAAGATAGGTATCTACATCGCGTTTGGGATCGATAACGGCTGCAACGCCCGCCTTCTGGCATCCGATGAAATAACTCGCTTGTGCTAAGGTTTTGTCGTAAACGTGTTGAAAAAACATGGATTGATTTTAAATTTTATTGGTTTTAGTTAGTCTTTTAACGCACCTGCGGTTTAAGATGCGGTGATGATCCTATTTGAAAAAAAGCTCTTTTAAAATTATATAAATGCCCATTACCAAAACGAACCAGCCAAATCCTTTTTTAAGGCGCTCGGCCGATACTTTTTTGCTCATGGCATTGCCGATAAAGATGCCGACAATGGCCAGGGCGGTAACCGAGAACAGCAGGGTCCAGTCCATGGTTTGTTTTCCAAGGTCTCCGGTAAAACCAATCAGTGATTTGGCAGCGATAATCATCAAGGATGTTCCGATGGCCTGCTTCATGGGAAGTTTACTGAAAAGCACCAGGGCCGGGATGATAAGGAATCCGCCTCCTGCGCCAACCAGTCCGGTCAACATGCCCACGATGGCGCCTTCCAGCAGGATCATGGGGTAGTTGAATACCTGTGGTCCCTCTTCCTCTGTTGATTGATCATTGCTGCGGATCATGGAGACAGATGCAAAAACCATGAGGATGGCAAAAATCATCATCATCATCAACGCCTTGGTAACTTCAAAAGACCCGATCGTGAAAATTGTTGAGGGTATTGCAGGAACAATGAATGCGCGGGTTGCATAGACAGCTATGATGGAAGGTATTCCAAAGATGATGGCAGTCTTAAAATTGATCTCTCCATTTTTGTATTTTGGGAAAATCCCAACCAGGCTTGTGGATCCAACAATAAACAAAGAATAAGCTGTTGCCATCACAGGGTCAACATCAAAAAGGTACACAAGTACAGGAACGGTGAGAATGGATCCGCCTCCTCCGATGAGGCCCAGTGAGATACCGATTACCAGGGAAGCCAAATATCCAATTATTTCCATGTGTTGAGTTTCGTAAAGCAAAGATGAATCATGCCAATAACAAAGAGTGTGACGGATGTCACGGAGGTAATTTTTTTTAAAAGTGATTTTAATCAGTGTTTGTAAGGGCCATATGGGTCAACTTTGATTTTGATAAAATTGTATCATTCTAAAAAAACAACAGATGAAAGTAGAGCAAATTTACACAGGATGTTTGGCACAGGGCGCTTATTATATAGAGAGTGAAGGGGAGGTTGCCATCGTGGATCCACTCCGTGAAGTTGAGCCCTATATTCAGAAGGCTGAAAACGAGGGAGCAAGAATCAAGTATGTGTTGGAAACCCATTTCCACGCTGATTTTGTGTCTGGGCATCTCGACCTCTCGCGCAAAACCGGTGCTGAAATTGTGTTTGGTCCCAATGCAGCTCCATCATTTCCCATCCACGCAGCAAAAGATGATGAAATCCTTTCCCTGGGAAACATCAAAATAAAAGTATTGCATACCCCCGGTCATACCATGGAGAGCACCTGCTATCTTCTCATTGATGAGTTTGGAAAGGAAACAGCATTGTTCAGTGGAGACACCCTTTTTATTGGCGATGTTGGCCGTCCGGACCTGGCGCAAAAACTGAAGGTAGATCTGACCGAAGACATCCTGGCTGGCCATTTGTATGATTCATTGAGGAACAAAATCATGCCCCTTGCCGACGATATCATTGTTTATCCTGCTCATGGGGCGGGATCGGCCTGTGGTAAGAAAATGAGCAAGGAAACCACCGATACGCTGGGCCACCAGAAAAAGACCAATTATGCACTGGATACAGCCCTCAGCAAAGAACGTTTCAAGGCTGTTGTGTTGGAAGGGCTGGTTGCACCTCCGGGTTATTTTCCCTTGAATGTTTTGATGAACATCCAGGGATATGATAGCATAGACAAGGTATTGGAAAGGGGACAGCATGCGCTCAGTCCGGACGCTTTTGAAGCAGCCGCCAATGAAACCAGTGCACTGATTCTCGACACCCGAAAAGCAGAACTCTTTGCAAGGGGATTCATTCCCAATTCGATCAATATTGGCATTGACGGTAGTTTCGCACCCTGGGTAGGCACCATGATTCCGGACATCAAGCAAGAAATTCTCCTGGTAACAGACGAGGGCAGGGAAGAAGAAGCAGTGATCCGTTTGGCAAGGGTTGGATATGATTTTACAATTGGGTATTTAAACGGTGGATTCAACGCCTGGAAGAATGCCAACAAGGAAGTGGACCATATTGCCCAGATAAATGCTGAAGAATTGGCCGCTATTGTGGAAACAGATCCCCATGCGCATATTCTCGATGTGCGCAGGCAATCTGAATACATGAGAGAACACCTGCTGGATGTGAAAAATACCCCACTTGATTTTATCAACAACAGCATGGCAGAGATAGACAAAAGCAGAACGCATTTTGTGCATTGCGCGGGCGGATACCGGTCCATGATCTTCATTTCCATCTTGAAGGCCAGGGGCTTTGACAATTTGGTAGACATCAAGGGAGGATTCAGTGCCATCAAGGAAAGCGGAAAATTCACCCTGTCTGCCTATGTTACTCCGTCTACAATGTTGTAAATTGTGCAAAAGCTTTCATGAAAAAAGGTACGATCGCATTGCTCTTCTGCATGGTAACATTGGCCGCATCGGCACAGGAAAAAAAATTGAGTGTGGTATGGGATCTATCCAGCGCTGATACGACCGTGCAGGCTGCTGTGTTTCGTCAAATCAACAATGCAAAGGCACAGGTGCCAGACCTGCAGATTGAAGTTGTTTTTCATGGGCAGGCCGTATTTGCAGTGATGAATGATTCACTTCAGTTTGCCTCCAGGGTAAAGATGGCAAAAGAAAAAGGGGTTAACCTTGCTGTTTGCAATAATTCGCTCAAACGCCTGAAAATTGATCCTTCCAAGTTGATGCCTGAAACCACAGTTGTGCCCAGCGCTGTTGTGGAGCTGATTAAAAAACAGGCAGACGGTTGGAGCTACCTCAAGGCAAGCCATTGATAAAAAAGGGCGCTTCCTAGCGCCCTTTCTAATTATTGTGCTTTTTTAATTTTCGGGTCGATGAACTCCCAATCCAAAACGTGGGGATGAACATGTTCTCTTTTTGCAATGTCCATCATTTCTTTGATGATGTCTGTATGTGCAGCAGCCACATTGTTTTTTTCATACCGGTCTGTCTCCATATTGAAAAGCTCCCATGCACCTGAAGGATCTTTTCTCACATTTCTTTTGACGCCCTTCCAGTTTCCAATCCTGACAGCCAATTGACCGCCGTTCTCAGGATATTCAAAGTAAAAGAACGGATGTTTTGTTTGTGCAGCAGCCTGGCCCATCAAGGTAGGCAACAAGGAAATCCCATCCAAGTTGGGAACAGGTTTTCCTGTCAATGCCGCAAGGGTCGGCATGATATCATATTGCACAGAGGCATGATTTGAAACGCTATTGGGCGCTATCTTTCCCGGCCATCTTGCAATAAAGGGTACGCTGATCCCGCCTTCATAGAGATCCATTTTTAGGCCCCTGAGTCCGGCCACACTGTTGAAGAATTTGGAATCAACACCTGCAGAAAAAGTGGCACCGTTGTCGCTGGAGAACATGATGATCGTATTTCCATCAAGCCCCAGTTTTTTAATTTTTTCCATGATGATGCCCACCTGATCGTCCAGAAAACTGATCATGGCAGCATAGGTCGAGCGGGGATATTTTACAGCGGCATATCCTTTCTGTCCGTAATAAGGCTGCTCATCAAACAAACCAATGTATTTTTTTACATACTCATCCGGTGCTTGCAGTGAAAGATGGGGCAAGGTATAAGGGAGGTAAAGGTAAAAAGGCTTGTTCTTGTTTTTGTCGATAAAGCCCAGCGCTTTTTCTGTCATTTTTGCAGGTGCATAATCATTACCCTTGTAATAATTGAAGTCTGCATCAGTAGCATGCAGCGTGTCTTTGATCGGCTGATGAACATTGATGAAATGGTTGTTCAGTGAATCCCATTTGTCGTTTTCCCAAAGATGGGTGGGATAAAAATTATGCGCCTGTTTTTGGTCGAGGTAGCCATAATAATAATCAAAGCCATGGTTCAAAGGACTGCCCGTTGTTCCGGTGACACCCATCCCCCATTTGCCAACCAGTGCAGTATTGTATCCCCTTTCCTTCAGCATTCTTGCAACGGTATAGGCACCTTCATGCAAGGGCATTTGCCCACCTTCCTTGTCGTCATCGAATCCACCCATTTCATAATTGCCGCGGATATAGGAATGACCGGGATGCTTTCCCGTCATCAACATGCAACGCGATGGTGCGCAAACCGGAGCACTGCTATAATGTTGCGTGAACCGCATTCCCTCTTTTGCCATCCTATCCAGGTTCGGAGTCTTGATTTTTGTTTGTCCATAGCAACCCAACTCACCATAACCCAGGTCGTCTGCATAGATATAGATGATGTTGGGTTTGGATTGCTGTGCAGTTGATGTGGCGAGACATAGCACAAACAGTGCTGGGAGAAAATTTTTTAGCATGTTGGTTTTTTGAATGGCTTGATTCAAACTGTAAAATAGTAAAAAGTACTGAACATGCCTTGTGCTGTGAATCATCAGTGTAGCGGGCAGATCCTCATGAAAACAATGAATGACCCATGTGCTCAATGCTACAGAGTTTTTTAGCAGCCTCCTGAAGGGTATCATCTCGCTTTGCGAAACAGAAACGCAATACCTGATCATCATTTCCATCCGCATAAAAAGCAGCAACAGGAATGGTGGCCACACCGATTGTTTTGGTCAATTGAATGGCAAGATCCATGGCGGGCATTTTACCCAATTTTTCATAGGTGGCACAAACAAAATAACTGCCCGATGAATGGAGCATGGTAAAGGGAGAGTCCTTCATTTCGTGGAGAAACAGATCCCTTTTTTGTTGCATGAGGGAGGATAAATTCAGGTAACGTTCTTCTTTCTGCAGATGAGTGGTCAAGGCAACCTGTGTTGGCGTAAAACAACAGAAGGCATCAAATTGGTGGATCTTCCTGAACTCTGCTGTGAGGGCTGATGGCGCAACGCAGTACCCCAGCTTCCAACCGGTGCAGTTGTATACCTTCCCGAAGGAAAAACAAACAAAACTTCTTGAAAACAATTCAGGATATTTCAGGATGCTGTTGTGCTTCAAACCATCGAATACCAAATGTTCATAGACCTCATCACTGATCAGGAAAATGGACGTATCGCGCAGCAAATCCTGAAGAATCAAAATATCCTCATGTGCAAGCACGCTGCCTGTAGGATTGTGTGGAGAGTTGATGATGATGGCCTTGGTTTTGCTGTTGATGGCATTTTTTACTTTCTCCCAATTGATCTTGTATGTGGGAAATTCAAGGGCTATGCGAACCGGAATGCCACCATTGGCGATGATGTTCGGGATATAGCTGTCATAGGCGGGCTCAAAAACAATCACCTCATCTCCCGGCTGGAGAATGGTGGTGAAAGCAGTATAGATCGCATAGCTGCCGCCAGGTGTGATGGTGATATTTTCTGCAGGCGATAAGTTGTTTCCATAGCATCTATGAATTTTTGCAGCAATGGCTTCCCTAAGGGGCATGTATCCGGCCATGGGAGCATACTGGTTATGGCCATCGGTGATGGCTTTGGCTGCCAACGCCGCGAGTTCCTCATCCATTGGAAAGTCCGGAAAACCCTGACCCAGGTTGATGGCGCCATTTTCCGCAGCAAGCGCGCTCATCACAGTGAAAATGCTTGTGCCAGTATTGGGAAGTTTGGACCTGATGGCGGACATGGTTTCTACAAATATTTATCTCCCTTGTTGCGCTTGATTTCTGCTACATACTGTTTGATCTCCTGCTCTTTTTCTTTTTTGCAGATCATCAGTACATCCTCGGTGTCAACGATGATGTAGTCGTTCAATCCCTGGAGCAAAACAAGTTTGTTGTTGGGAACATGCACCATGTTATGTGTTGCGTCAATCACCATTACTTGAGATCCGGAAACGGCATTGCCCAGGTAATCCTTTTCCATGTTTTCATGGGCTGAATTCCAGGTTCCAAGATCGCTCCATCCAAAAGAAGAAGGGATGATGTAAACGTTGTCTGCTTTTTCCATTATCGCATAGTCAATAGATACATTCGTGCAAAGCGGATAGATTTTTTCAATGGCTGCTTTTTCTTTACCGGTATTGAACAAAGTCTTTTCAGCTTCAAATATTTCTGCCAGTTCAGGAAGGTGCTTTTCAAATGCGGCAACAATATTGTTCACCTGCCATACAAAGATGCCCGCATTCCAAAGAAATTCTCCACTGGAAACAAAGGTCTTTGCAAGGTCTGCATTCGGTTTTTCGGTAAAGGTTTTTACCTTGTATACATTGTCGCTTGCAGGCTGTTGTTCAAACTGAATGTAGCCATAACCTGTGTTGGGATGGCTGGGCTTGATGCCCAGGGTAATCAATGCCTTATGGGATTTGACAAAACTCGTCGCCTCCAGGCAAACCTTGATGAATGCCGTATCATCGAGGATGATATGGTCTGCTGGTGCACAAATCAGGGTTCCTTTTTCATTCAATTGCTGAAGCTTATAGGAAATATAGGCAATGCAGGGAGCTGTGTTTTTTCTGGAAGGCTCCGCTACAATGTTTTTGGCGGGGATTTCAGGAAGTTGGTCCCTTACGATTTCAACATATTCCTCTGAGGTAACAACATAAATGTTCTCTACAGGAATGAATTTCTTGAACCGGTCATGGGTGGCTTGTATCAGCGTTCTTCCTGTGTTAAGGATATCAAGGAATTGTTTGGGATATGAGGTACGGCTCATGGGCCAAAACCTGCTTCCGATTCCACCGGCCATGATGGCCACATAATGATTGTTGTTCATCATAATTGTTGCTTAAATGATACCTTCCCTTATCAGGTCATGTAAATGTATGACACCTGCGTAATGATTGTCTTCTATTACAATCAATTGTGTGATATTGTTTTTTCTCATTCTGTCCAGGGCATCCACGGCCAGTGCATCTCCCTCAATCGTTTTTGGATGGATGCCCATGATGTCTTTTGCCGTTGTATGGTTGAAGTCATTCCCTTTTTCCAGCATTCTCCTCAGGTCACCATCAGTGATTACACCAGTCAGCATGCCTTCATCATTCAGTACGGCGGTAAGACCCAGTCGTTTTCTGGTAATTTCCACAATGACATCTTTGAGTGAACTGTTTTGGTTGACGGCCGGCCTTTCGTTCAACTTGCTCAGGTCGCTGACCCGGAGGTATAGTTTTTTTCCCAGGCTGCCGCCTGGATGGAATTTTGCGAAATCAGCGGAGGAAAATCCTTTTACCTCCATCAGACAAACTGCAAGGGCATCGCCCATGGCCAGCTGTGCTGTGGTGCTGGAGGTTGGCGCCAGGTTGTTGGGGCAGGCTTCCTGGCTGACGGTGGTATTGAGCACCAGGTCCGCACCCAGGGCCAGTGATGCATTCAGGTTTCCCACCATGGCAATCAGCTTGTTACCCAGGTTTTTGATCAGGGTAATCAAGACCTTGATCTCGGGGCTTTCTCCACTTTTGGAGATGATCATCACGATATCGTCTTGCTGAACCATGCCAAGGTCTCCGTGGATGGCATCAGCAGCATGCATGAAAATGGACGGTGTTCCGGTACTGTTGAGGGTGGCAACGATTTTTTGGCCGATGATGGCACTTTTCCCGATTCCGCTGACCACAAGTCTACCTTTCATGTTGTTGAGGAGGTGCACAATCTCAACAAATGAGTCATCAATGAATTCCCTCAATTCCATGATCGAGGAGGCCTCGAGGGAAAGGGTTTGTTGGGCGATTTCTCTGATGGAGATATTCTGCATGTACACTGGTTACAAAGCCCTTTTGGGCCGGTAGAATGCAAAAGTACCATAATTTAAAGATGTAAGAAGGTCTGTTCACCGAGGAATTCTGCCCTATAATCGGTAAATTTGTATGGAACCTGCACAATCAGGCTCCCTGAATAGAACCTTCTGTCTAATCGTTGGTTATAATAACATAAATAAGATTAAACACCACCAGCTTTTTAATAATGCCTTCACCCAAAAATAAAAAAACAGCAAAGGACCCAATAAAACACTCTGCAGCGGAACATGACCTGCTTTCTCCGCTAAGACAATATTTTGGTTTTGACGCTTTTCGCGGCAATCAGGAGGCCATCATCAACAATGTGCTCAATGGGAATGACACCTTTGTCATCAAACCTACCGGAGGCGGCAAAAGCCTTTGTTACCAACTTCCTGCCATGATCAGTGAGGGCTGCGCCATTGTGGTTTCACCCCTTATTGCCCTCATGAAAAACCAGGTAGACCTGGTAAGGGGCTACAGCAGCAACGACAATGTGGCCCATTTCCTGAATTCAACCCTGACAAAAAAGGAAATCAGGGAGGTGCATGAGGACCTGAATGCTGGTACAACCAAAATGCTTTATGTTGCCCCGGAGACACTTACCCGGCAGGAAAACCTTGATTTTTTCAGCGCCCTTAAAATTTCATTTTTTGCGGTGGATGAGGCCCATTGTATTTCTGAATGGGGACATGATTTCAGGCCAGAATACCGCCGGTTGAGGGAAATGATGGACCAGATTGACGCAAAAGTGCCTGTCATTGCACTCACCGCTACGGCAACGCCCAAAGTACAGGGTGATATTGTACACAACCTTGGACTAAGGAACCCTGATATTTATATTTCATCCTTCAACAGGCCCAATCTCGAATACGAGGTCAGGCCCAAAGTGAGAAAGGACCAAACCATCAAGGGGATGGTCAAGTTCATTCACGAGAACAGGGGAAAGAGCGGCATCATTTATACCTTGAACAGGAAGACAACCGAAGAACTGGCTGAGCTGTTGAACGTCAATGGCATCAAGGCAGGCGCTTACCATGCCGGTCTCGACAGCAAGTTGCGCGCTGAACGGCAAGACCAGTTTTTGAACGAAGACATGCAGGTGATTGTGGCAACCATTGCATTTGGCATGGGCATTGATAAGCCGGACATCCGCTTTGTTATCCATTATAATATACCCAAGAGCCTGGAGAACTATTACCAGGAAACGGGCAGGGCAGGCAGGGATGGCATGGAAGGCAAGTGCATTCTCTATTATTCACACAAGGATGTTTCCAAGTTGGAACATTTTCTGCGCGACAAGCAATTGAGTGAAAGAGAGGTTGGCGGCCAACTGATTGATGAGATGGTTGCATTTGCCGAAAGTGGTCAGTGCAGGAGAAAAGTGCTCATGAATTATTTTGGCGAGAAGTACATGGCCGACAACTGTGGCGCCTGCGACAATTGTCTTCACCCCAAAGAACAAATTGAGGCGAAGGCCAATGCAGTTAAATTGCTCAAGGTAATCAAGGCACTGGACGAAAGGTTTGCAGCGGATTATGTTGTCAACATCACGATTGGCAGGTTGATTCCGCAAATCAAGATGTACAGGCATGATGAGCTGGATGTTTTTGCAACGGGTGATGATGAGCCTGAACTCTACTGGACTTCGTTGATTCGCCAGATGCTCCTGGAAGGCCTTTTGCAGAAAGACATTACCGAACACGGCATATTAAAAATCAGCAAAGAGGGTGCACAGTTCCTTAAAAAACCGGTATCCTTCTCCATGACCATGGGCAACTTCTATGAGGATGCCAACGAAGATGATGACGAGGCGGTGTCAGAAGCTGGCGGAACCGCAACAACGGATCCACAGTTGTTCGAGATGCTCAAAGAGCTCAGAAAGCAGTTTGCCAAAGAGAAAAAACTTCCTCCATTTGTGATCTTCCTTGAAACTTCATTGGAAGACATGGCCACCCAATATCCAACAACACTTGCGGAGCTGGAAAAAATCAGTGGTGTCAGCAAGGGCAAGGCCATCCGGTATGGACAAACCTTTGTGGACCTGATTGCAAAATACGTCGCTGAAAATGACATCACCAAGCCAGATGATTTTGTGATGCGGAGTGTAGTGAACAAGAGTGGCGACAAGGTTTTTATCATACAACAGGTCGATAAAAAAGTAGGGCTGGACACCATTGCCAAGAACCGCGACATGAAAATGGAGCAATTGCTGGAGGTGATGGAAACCATCGTTGCCAGTGGCACAAAACTCAACCTGGATTATGCCATTGACCAGATGGTCGATGAGGACGATCAGGAAGATATACTCGATTATTTCAAAAGCTGTGAAACCAGCAGCCTGGATGTAGCCAGGGAAGAACTTTCAGACCTTGATCTTGAGTGGGAACAATTGAAAATCATGCGGATCAAGTTCCTCAGTGTTTATGGTATGTAAAGTGCGAACACAAACACATAGTCTACTTAACTTGTGCACTAATAAAATAAGTCTATCTTTGCCCACAAATTTTCGTTCATGTACAGGTTAACAAAAACAATGGTCATGATTGCATTTTTGATGGGTATCATAGCTAATGCCGCGGCTCAGATCAATGGCAGTACATACAAGAAAGAAATTGCGGAATGGGACAATAAGCGGCTGGAGTCTTTGAAGTCTGCAACGGGTTGGGTGAACCTTTCCGGGTTGTTTTGGCTCAAGGAGGGTGAAAACAGGTTTGGCAGTGGAGCAGAAAATGAACTGGTTTTCAAAGAGAAGGCCTTCCCCGCGCTGCTTGGAACATTTTCCTTGTCGGGAAATGAGGTTACATGGAAGACTGCAGCGGGAAATGAAGTGTTCATCAAGAATGAAAAAACAACAAGTGCCACCATCTTCAGCAACGACGAAACCACAGCAGCCGTCTTGGCATTTCAAACCTTCAGGTGGAGCATCATCAAACGCGAAGACCTTATCGGTATTCGCTTTCGTGACCTGGCAAGCCCCTTGCTGGACAAACTGCAACACATAGAACGTTATACCATCAATCAGGATTGGAGAATCAACGCCCGGATTGAAAAATCGGCTCTCCCTTCTGTGTCGATTTTGAATGTGCTTGGACAGACCACCCAGGAAAAATCCCCAGGAAAAGTTGTTTTTGAATACAAGGGAAAATCATACTCCCTTGATGTGGTTGATGAAGGCACCACCAATTTGTTTGTATTGTTTGGTGATGAAACCAATGCCAAGGAAACCTATCCGACCGGCCGATTCTTGTACATCCCCAGGCCCGATGCCAATGGTAATACAGTGATCGACTTCAACAAGGCCTTCAATCCACCTTGTGCCTTCACTCCTTTTGCTACTTGCCCCATTCCGCCCAAGCAGAACATTTTACCTTTCGCTGTAAAAGCCGGGGAGCGACAGATTCATCTTTAGCAAATCAATTTCCAGGTGCATAAGGGAACCGGAGGCTCTTGTAATAATCAAGGCTTTTATCTGGTTGCTCCAAATGAGCAGGAATCGGTATTTTGGAAAATGTCTGGAAATAGAGCAAGCATGCATTTCTCCACCAAACCGCTTCTTTTTCTTGTATGTTGAGGAGCATCGTCACGTGGTTATGGCGTTGGGGGTCGATTTTTTCACTAAGTGATTTCCATTGGTTTTTCATCTCCCTCATTTCTGTTACACCCTGGTAATAATGATCAACCAGTTCATTCCATAGTGTTTTCCCGGATTTCATTTTTTGACTCCAGGAGGCATGGTGAAACCAAAGCAAATATTTTTCATCACAGGTTGTTGGATCCAGCCATTGTTTGCTGACCTCCGGGGCAAATTGTGCAAGGGCATTGCTGCCTTTGGGGGTTCTGTCAAAGCCAATGCCCAGGCTGTCGGCCTTGTGGTAATAAACAGGATTCCAATCTGGTCTGCCAAGATTATTGCTCCAGGGAGCCGGTCCGTAATGGTGCCCGTTGCCCATGATGTGCGCCAGCCCCATCGGCGTCATATAGTTCACCAATGCCCCATGACTCTTCATCATGATATTGCTGATGCTGTTGACGACCTGGTTTTCGTTTGTAAATGTTTGTCTAATCCATTCGTCTGCAATCTTCTCGCTGCTCAGATCGAGGTCCCAGGCCAGCCTTCCAAACGCATACCAGTTGGCTTGTCCGAACAGGTGGCCGGTCCAGTTCCTGTCATTCCCAATATTGGAAACACCAGACATGCCTGTGAGGGGCGATTCGTGGACCTTGCCTGCAATGACCTTTGCAACAGTGGACCCCTTTCCTTTTCCATAGGTATCTGCATCCAGCACTTCCTTGAACATGGGCGCCTCGTACACCAGATGTGTTGACTGCCCAAGGTATTCTTGTGTGATCTGGAACTCCATCATCACAGGCGTTTTTTTCATGGCACCAAAAAGCGGCGAAAAAGGTTCCCGGGGTTGAAAATCAATGGGGCCGTTTTTGACCTGCACCAATACGTTGTTCCTGAACTCACCATCAAGGGGCATGAACTCATCATAGGCCTGCTTGAAACGGTCGTCTGATTCAGGGTTGTAAACAAAGGCGCGCCAAACCACTTATCCGCCAAATGGTGCAACGGCATCCGCCAACATGTTGGCGCCATCTGCATGTGTTCGCTTGTAATTTTGTGGTCCGGGCTGGCCCTCTGAATTTGCCTTCACTAGAAAACCGCCGAAGTCTGGGATATACCGGTAAATCTCAGCAGTTTTCTGTTTCCACCATTGTTGCACCGCTTCATTCAACGGGTCAGCTGTCTTGAACCTGTCCAGCTCTATCGGGGCGCTGAATCTTGCGGTGAGGAATACCTTTATCCCATAAGGACGAAAAATATCAGCCAGCGCAGCAATTTTTTCAAGATAGGGTTTGGTAAGGGTGATGGCATTTGCATTGACATTGGTAACGGTGACACCGTTGATGCCGATGGAGGCATTTGCCCTTGCATAATCGGTATAGCGAGGGTCTTTGTAATCGGGAAGGGTATGCCAATTCCAGAGTGCAATGCCCGCATAACCCCGTTCAACATGTCTGTTGAGGTTGTCCCAATGGTTCAGCAACCGCAATTGTAATGCAGGAGATGAACTGATATCGAGTGCGTTGATTTTAGCGTTGGACTGTAGTATCCTGAGCAAATGAAATGCACCGTACAGCACACCGATGTCTGAAGCTGAACTGATGAGAGTAATCCGCTTGTTGTTCTCCATGATGCTCTTGATGATGAAGCCCTCCTTGTTGTCGGGAACAGCAATGGAGGTATTGATCAGTTTTCTGATTTCAGTTGAATTGCCGATGACCAGTGACCCGTTCTGGACCTGGCTTTGCACCAATATTTTTTTATCCAATATGCCACCCAATCCTTTCTTCAGCTCTTCACTGGCTGCCAGCATGGTGGCGGATTGGCTGTTGCAAATGATGTTGCTGAAAATGGATCTGTAGGAATTCAGCATCGCTATATCTGTGGGTTTTTTATACCGCAACCAAAGTTCATATCCATCCTCTGCCAATGTGGCGATGGAGCAAAGCAAGAGGACTGCAAAAAAATAAAATCTTTTCATGTTGTCATTTATGGTTGAAACAAGCAGGTAAACACCATTAATTTAGTAACTTTTGCCATCAATTGAAATTAAAATATGGCACAAGAACTCAGGAGCCGCGGTTGGTTTGGCAGGAAAGATAAAGATGGGATCATTTACAGAAGCTGGATGAAAAACCAGGGCATGCCCAACGACATGTTTGACGGGAGGCCGGTCATCGGCATTTGCAATACATTCAGTGAACTGACACCCTGCAACGCGCATTTCCGCGATTTTGCAGAAAGCATCAAAAAAGGCGTGCTGGAAGCGGGTGGTTTTCCTTTGGAGTTTCCCATCATGAG
>CALPWM020000029.1 GCA_943327275.2 Chitinophaga pinensis | reverse complement strand
CTGCAAGGGTGAAAATTATATGTTTGAAACGTATCATTGTTTTCGTTTTTATTGGTTGATCAATGAATTATTACTGCAATGGGTCAAAAGTTCCACCAGGCCATCCAATGGTCTGTTCCAAAACAAAACTTGATTGCCTGAAAAAATTGGGTAATGGATAGAAGTAGTAGGTTGTTGGAATGTTTATGGGTTGCGTTGCATCAAGGTTAACAAATGAAGTTGTGAACATTGCAGCATAGACCGCAGGATTGTTCAGGTTCGCGGTATCCCTGGGCCTGAATCCTGCAGGATAAATTCTATCCAGGTAGATCCTGGTTGCATCTGTACCCGTTCCAGCAAGGTAGGGAAGTCTTGGTACCCACCTGATGCCTTGCCTGGTTGTGCCAGTCAACAAATGCAATCTTCTCGTTCTCCTGAGATCATGCGTCCTTTTCCCTTCCATTGCAAATTCAACCATTCTCTCGTTCATGATCAGGTCACGCATTTGAGCTGCCGTTGTGGCCAATCCAAGCCCAAAATCCTGTGTACCAACTACGATACCAGCACGCTGGCGAATCAACCTGATCATATTTTTTGCTTCAACCATGCGGCCTGTTTCATTGGCACATTCTGCCAGGTTAATAATTACCTCAGCAAAACGCATTTCGATCCAATCCATTCCGCTGCCGCCACCTGTGTTACTGTTATATTGGGTTTGTACAGCAGAAATGGCCGGATTACAGAGTTTTTTACAATAGAATCCAGTTTGGGTAAGCCCCGCACCTTCATCGAGCACACCTGTATAATTCCACTGCTTTCTGGCGACATTGTTGCTCAAAGGCCAGGCTGATCCATTGTAAGCAATGGATGCCTCAAAACGTGGATCCCTGTTCAACCAGAAAAGGTTTGCATTGTATCCTGATCCAGTAGCAGTGATGGGGAGCCCGTTGTTCATGGTATAGGCCTGCACAAGGTTCCATGTTGGCTGATTGGAACCGCCTCCAGCCAGACCAGTTGTTTCAGATCTTGGCCTGGTTACGTATTCGTTGTTTGTACCCCTACCCGGGCTGACTGAAATAGCATCGTGTTTGCGCACAAGGATCACTTCCCGGTTGGCAGCTGACTCGTCTACAAAAATATTGGCATAATTGTTATACAGGACATTGCCATTGGCTACGCAAGTATCGTATGCAGCCTTGCATGCTGTATATGCTTTTTCCCACCGGGTCACATCATTGGATGGATTAAACTGTGGACTGGCCCAATACAGCAATACTTTACCTTTCATTGCAAAGGCAGCCCCTTTTGTTATTCTTCCACTTTGTGAAGTTGGCCATGTTGCCGGAAGGAACATTCCCGCAGAATCAAGATCTTTCGAGATCTGATCAATACATGCACTTGTTTTTGACCTTGGAACATTTAAATCATCATTCACAAGATCCTGTGCACTCAATACCAGGGGAATACCGCCATACAACCTCACCATATTAAAATAAACCATGGCACGGAAGAAAAATAATTCGCCTTTTCTCACCCGCTTGTTTGCTTCAGACATGTTGCCTCCATTGATACCGTCAATACCAACATTGCATCTCCTGATATCAAAATACCTGTTCCCAGTAAGCGAGTTGGATGCAGCAATATCTGTTACACTGTTATCTGTAAACTGACCATAAAGGAATGGTGCATTTGAATTGTTCAATTCATCGGAACTGTTGTGAATACCTCCTGGTGTTGGCCATCCTGGCATCATCAAGTCATATCCCTTGTCAATGAATTGAGTAACGGCACCAACATCATTCCATATATCTGAATTGATGCCATTTTGATCTTCCAAATTGAAGAAATCTTTTTTACAACCGCTGATGACCATTGTTACAAGAACAACAGAAAATAGGGTTTTTAGAATTGATTGATATGATTTCATTTTCATGCTTTTTAATGTTAAACAGAAATTACAGGGTTGCATTTATGCCTAACGATATCGTTCTTAATGTTGGATAGTTTGCAAAATTGGAGGTATACTGATCCTTGTATTTGAGTGGGTTTGAGATGCTCCAAAGATTGGTACCGGTGAAGAATGCTTTCAATTCCGGAATCTTTAGCCTAGTGGCTACCTTTGAAGGAATGCTGTATGACAGGGTCATGTTGTTGATCCTGCTCTGCACGCCACTAACAACCCAAAAAGATGAGTTCTCCCTGGCAAGTGGTGCATCAGCCCTTGGGAATTTTGCATTCGTATTTTCAGGAGTCCAATGGTCAACCCAGAAAGATGGAGCATTTTGTGTTGTGGTTGGCACTTTTCTTGCTTCGGAGTCATAGGTATATTTTCCACCCAGTGCAAGATTCAAGTTGGTACTCAACTTGAAAGATTTGTATGCGACGCTAAGTGAAATACCATAAGTAACAATCGGTGTTGTCCTATCAAACATGGTGGTGATATCAAGGTCATTGATCTGTCCATCGCCATTCACATCTTCAAAATCCAGGAACCCAACCTGAGGCTTGGCACCGCCAATCCTGTAGTTAGGATTTTTTGCAAGCAATGCATCCACATCAGCCTGGGTTCTGAGAATGCCCTTGGAAATATAACCATAGTTGGTGCTGTTGTATTTCCTTGGATCCCTGCCTACAAGAATTCCCAATTCATTTGTTCCGAATGTACCGAGGAAACTTGGGTTGTAATATGACTGCAGCAACATGCTGTTGGTGAAACCAAAGTTTGCATCAACATTAAATGTCCAGTCTTTTTTGATCCTTCCCCTGTAACCAACGGAGAACTCAGATCCCCAGCTGAGTTGTCTGCCATAGTTCACAACAGCTGCATTGGCACCAAAAGTGGCAGGAACGGCTGCAGCATCCAGGCGATCAAAACCATCATATGTGTAACGGTTCCAGAAATCAACCGTTATATTGAGTTTGTTACCCAGGGTTGCAAGATCAAATCCGACATTGATGGTGCGGGCCTTCTCCCATGTGATGTTAGGATTGGGATAAATGTTTGGATCAAGTCCGTTGGTGGGAGTAGTACCAAGCAGTGCCCCAGTTGTCTGGGTAAACCTTGACTCCCAAAGTCTTGCATTCACCCTGTCCTCACCCACTACACCAAGGTTGGCCCTGATCTTCATCATGTTGATGAATTTGACATTGTTCCTGAAGAATTTTTCTTCACTGACCATCCATCCCAGACCCAATGAAGGGAAAAGTCCCCAACGCTTGTCCGGCGCAAAATTGGAAGAAGCATCATACCTGGTGACAGCTTCCAAAAGGTATTTACCATCAAATGAATAATTCATCCTGGCAAGGAAAGAGCGCTTCACACCCTGAGTATATGCTGGATTTCTGATGACGGAAGATGCATTGCTGAATGCCCAGAATTGATCAACACCTGCAATGGTCTGATCGTTTTTATAAAAGAACACGTTTTGGCTTTCAGATTCTGATTGGTCCATGGCGGTCATGATATCAAAATCATGCTTACCGGCTTTTAATGCATATGCCAATGTGCTGATGATCTGATAACTGCTGGAAGTCGTTGTGCTTTGTCCGAGCTGATCAGAATTGCTTATCCTGGAAGTAGGTGAAGCGGTTGGAGTCTGTGAATACAATTGAAGGTTTTGTCCTTGCCGCACAAAATTATAAAGGGTATAGGCAGGGAAATATTCTTTTGCATCGGCATTCCTGTTGAGCGAACCGTACTGAACCCTTGCCGTCACTCCTTTGAGGAAATTGGGCTTATACTCCAATGAAGCATTGACATTAAGACCCTGGGAATTGGAGAACTTATAGTTTCCGGAATTTTCCAGCGCCACCGGGTTGAATGCACCGGGAGGGTTAGGACCAGACCAGTTTACAGGGAGTCCATTGATGGTCAGGGGAACCCATTGTGGTGTCAGGAAAAGGGCACGGAGGGATAAATCATCTGTTTCTTCGTTGGCCCCTTTTAGCGTTCTGCGGTTATCGCCAGAGAAGTCTGTACCCATGCTGATGTTAGCGGTAAGGCCATTGGCAACTTTAGCATTCATTCCCGAACGGATACCATATTTTTTGATGCTGATGCCACCATAGTTACCATCTTCCTGGTAATAGTTTCCTCCTGCAAAGAAGGTCACTTTTTCAGTTCCTCCACTAACATTGATGGTATGGCGTGTGACATTGCCTGAATTCCATAACTCATCATACCAGCTCTTGTATGGCTTGGTGGCCAGGAAATCCAAATCCGCCTGAGAAAAGCGGTTGGCCAATGGCACATTGTTCAGCTCGTATCCATTGTTCAACATTTTGGCATGCTCATAGGCGCTCATCACCTTGGGTTCAACCGTTGGTGTCGAATTACCAAAATATCCTGAATAACTGATTTTTGTTTTTCCTACTTTTCCTCTCTTGGTTGTCACCAACACCACCCCTTTCGCTCCTGCAGCACCATAAATGGCTGCACCAGCATCCTTGAGGAAAGTGAGGTTATCAATCAGGCTCGCATCAAGGTTATCGAAATCCTGACGGGTAACAATGATTCCGTCAATGACAAAGAGCGGGTCACGGGTTACACCTACCAGTGAAGCCCCGGAAAACGTTGAAGCATTTCTGATATTGATGGACGTAGGAGAACCTGGTTTACCTGACGCAAAATTTACGCCAACTCCTGGAAGCCTGTTGATCAATGCAGCGCCAAGATTGGCCACTGGCAAGTCTTCAATATCTTCTGATTTGATCGTTGCTACTGAGCCCAATACATTGGCCCTTTTTTTGGTACCATATCCAACCACCACAACTTCATCCATCGAATTATTGACCTGGACCAAAGAAACGGAAAGATTGGCGCCTGTTCCAGCTTTCAATTCCACAATACCGTAACCGACATAAGAGAATGTGATCACAGATTCAGCAGAAGGTACCTTGATTTGAAATCCACCATTCTCATCGGTGAGTGTCGCAGCAGTATTGTTTTTTACCTTGACAGTTACCCCGCTGATGGGCCTTCCGTTTTGCTGCTCAATTACCTTACCTGAGATGGTTTTCTCTTGGGCCAATGCGTCAGCTCCCCAGGAGAAGACCAGCAAAAGGAATAAAAGAAGTTTTGTTTTACACAAATGATTCATATGGCTGTTTGTTTTATAAAAATGATTGATTTTTTATTTGCTTTTTGTTGCGTTACTACTGGAAGCTGATTTGATGCGCATTTGCCATGCCTCGGACTCCTTTTTCATGTTAAACCCCTCTGCCGAAAGATAATTGTTGATGCGTCCTTTGTATTTTCCAAACCACCAATGTTTTTTCTCACTGGTTTCCGCATCCATGGCTATTTCCCTGGCCTCTACCAACCAGTTCCAAATCTTTGTTTTCTGTGAATCATTCAAGGATGGCAGCATGTCTTGGTATCCCTTGAAGGTGATGTTGGCCACATTATAGGTCATTCCGTCTTTCACTGCATCCACCTGTGTATCTGTCAAGTGACGGCTCAAATCATGAAGAAAAGTGGAATGAATCACTGCGATCTCTTTACCTGCATTGGTTTCAAGTTCAGCAATCAATAATTTCAAATCATTCGCAGATCCTGAGTGGGTAGATTTAATGTCATTGATTTTCCGGTCTCTTGCCGAGTGAATGTTGCTGAGCGCCTGGTATTGACCCACGATGATCTGTTGAACTTTGGACTGCTTTCTTTTCTTTTCTATGTTGAGTGGGGCAAGAATTTTTGAAACCCTCAATTCCAGCGATTTTACATACTGTTCCTCTTTGGAAACAGCCGTCGTTTGTGCATAAACAAACTGTACCAGCATGGCAATTGTTAGGATAATTTTTCTCATTTGGCTACTATCGCAGGTTTGAGTCAATTTAAAATTAATTACATGATATCAACATCCGTCCTGCTCTGTCATTCCAATGATACAAATATTCCATGAAACACAATACAGCAGTTGTGCAATCGTTTGCACAACCCGGTCAATTCACCATCAAATTCATGCTTGCTGCTTTCAGCCCCGGAGAAGTCACTTCCAATTTGATTTGCCCTTTTCCGCCAATGGTTTTAACAATGGCCAGCAGTTTGCCATTGAACAGTTGCTTGTTGGATGCTCTAAAAGGAGATAGCTCAACTGGATTGCCGTTATCGGTTGCCGATAATTTCCCCGCCCCTTGGACTGTAATGAACATTGCATTTTCCGCTGTTTGAACAGGAATTCCATTGGCATCAACCACCCCTATTTCAACGAATCCCAACTCATCGTCAGCGCTACTCAGGTTTGTCTTTGCAGCTTTTAGAACAATCCGGTCAGGCCTTCCGGCAGTTTGGACGATGGATTCCAAAACTGTTGTTCCATTCTTTCTTGACACCGCTTTCAATTGACCAGGAACAAATGGCAGTCTCCACATGGCGTGCGGGGTGCTATCGTTTTTGGTTCTGGTTCCTATAGACTTTCCATTTAGAAAAAGCTCCACTTCATCGGCTTGACTGAAATAGGCCCAAACATCGACGGTTTGGCCTGGCTTCCAATTCCAGTGGGGGAACAAATGCAAAACCGGCTTTGATGTCCACTCAGACTGATACATGTAGTAAACATCCTTGGGAAATCCCGCCAAATCGATGATTCCATAATATGAACTTCGAGATGGCCACTGGTAGGGAACCGGTTCTCCCAAAAAGTCAAATCCACTCCAAACGAATGCACCAGACATGTGCGGATTTTGTTTTACCGCGAGCCAGCTTTTCTCGTGTGTATTTCCCCAATACGCGTATACATTATCGAATGCTGAAACCGTGTTGTCAGGATTGCCATGTTGGGTGGATTTGCTATCCGGCGGCCAAATCCTGAAGCTATCAGAAGGGAAATCATAATAACCACGGGTGGAAAGTGCTGATGCGGTTTCAGCAGCAATAAAACTGCTGCCAGGGAATCTAGAAGGCAGTAATTTGTAGTCCCCCAATTTGTAATTGAAGCCCAATACATCCAGTGCACCCGATTGATAAATGAAGTTTTTAGAAGGATTGTTCTCAGTCAACGCTGAAGTGACAGGCCTTGTGGTATCAAGGGATTTGACCAGGGATGCTAATTCGATTGCATAGCGGGAGCCTGTTGAATCAAACTGTTCCCTGATTTCATTGCCGATACTCCACATGAAAACTGATGCATGGTTGCGGTCCCTGCGTATCCAATGCTCAACATCAAGTTGATGATCATTTTTAAAATCTATCGATTGGTCAAACTTGTTTTTCTTCTTGGCCCAGGTATCATACAATTCATCCATTACCAAAAAACCCATGCTGTCACAGAGGTCGAGCAATTCAACAGAAGGTGGATTGTGCGCGGTCCTGATGGCATTACAACCCATGTCTTTCAAAAGCTGTAATTGTCTTTTGATCGCGCTGCTGTTTACTGCGGCACCGATGGCCCCCAGATCATGGTGATTGCATACGCCCTGAATCAAAAAATGTTTCCCATTCAGGAAAAACCCATCCTTTGGATCAAAGGCAAAATACCTGATTCCCAATTTTGTTTGAATAACATCAACCAGCTTGTCTTTCTCAAATATTTTCAACACCGATCGATACAAATAAGGCGATGCCGGAGACCACAAAACAGGATTGTTGATTTTCAACACCGCACGCACAGGGATCTTCTCAGACATCAATGCAATTGGAATGGGATCCGCTTTTGCAACTGTTCTACCCGTTGCATCCTGTATTTCATGAACAACTTTCAGGTTCTTTTTTTGTCCTGAAAAATTGGAAACCATAGCAGACATTTCCACTGAAGCAGTTCCAGTTTGCTCAAGCTTAGCCTGAACAAAAAGATCCCAAGGGTCAATGAATGTTTGACTCGAAATATCAAGCAATACTTTCCTATAAATACCTGACCCGGTATACCAGCGAGAATTGGGCTGCGCTGAATTGTCTACCCTCAATGCAATGACATTGTCTCCCTTCTTGTTTAAATATTTTGTTATATCATACTTGAATGAAACATATCCGTTGTTGTGCCGACCCAGAAAATTTCCGTTGATCCAAACATCTGCCCTTTGAAAGACACCTTCAAAATTGAGTTGAACATGTTTACCGACAGCATATGCCTGAAGAAAAAAATGTTTCCTGTACCAACCAATTCCAGTAGGCAATGCGCCTTGGTTGAATGTGGAAGAATGCTCTTTTGCAAAATTCCCTTCAATACTCCAATCATGTGGAATATCTAATACCCGCCAACTGCCATCGTTGAATGTTGTCAACTGTGCAGCTTGTGTATCTGTCTGACTGAACTTCCAATCCTGCAACAACAACTTTGTTGTTCTTTGCGCATGTACTGTCTGCAGTAGTCCTGCAAAAAACATGAAGAATAATATCTTTTTTACATTTGGCATCAGCATGGTTTTTCTATGAGACAATGAGTGCTCATTTTTTTGTGGCTTTAAAATTCAGAGCGCTTTTACCCAAATCTTTTGAAGTTGCTACTGCAATACCCCGCTGATCCTTTTCGTTCACTGCATTGTAAAAATGATAAACAACACCCTTATACTTTATCACGCATGGTTTGTGCGCATAGCGGGCATCGAAATCTTCAGAAGGTTCGATCAGGCTTTCCCCTTCCCAATCCGTCCAATGCACCAAATCGTATGAACAAGCAAAACGATCAAATGCTTTTGGACGATCTCTCCAGAATGCACCAAAGTAAAACATCACCCAAACATCACCAATTTTCTGCAGATAAGGATCTCCAGTAATACCGGCTTCATGATGGACTACTGGCGCTGTCTTGTAGCGTTGCCAGTGAAGCATGTCATCAGAAATGGCCATGCCTATGCGCTCATACCACCGCGTTTTTTTATTGTCTTTGGCAGTATCTCCATTTGCATTGTAATACATGATATATTTTGCGCCCAACCTTTTTTGCTTGTCAACAATCACCGTGCTCTTGAACTCTTTCCTATTCTCCCACCACCGCACATCTGCATCCTTTGAAGTTAGCACTGGTGCAGGATAGGTGACCCATTCATGGGCCTTACTCGGATCTTTTTTGGTACTCGCCATGCCAATCGACAACTCCCCCGCTTCATACCCAGAACTCTTTCCACCGATATAACTCATCCAACTGCTGCCCTTGTGTTTACCCAACCGATAAGCCCCTCCCCACTCGGTATCATACAGTGAAAAATATCCTGCCAATTGGCTGGCATTCCATGCAGTACTATCCTTTGGGAAAGACAATAACCTGCCCATGGTTTCCCATTGCAGGAGATCCTTGCTTTTGGCCAGCCATGTCTCATACCCCTTTCCATCAAAAACAATATAAGACATGTACCAAGTGGATTTTTTTTTGAAGATGGTGGGGCAATCCACTTTAAAAGAATCGTTTTTGGGAGTCAAGACCAATCCATATTTATACGGAGTCTTGATTTCATTGTAGATTTCTTTCATGGTCTGTTCTGAGACCTCCTGAGAAAATGAAGGAAGAGCAGTAATCAACAGCAATATGGATAGGAGAGATTTCATTTTCATGTTTTCCGGTAACAAAGTAAAAATACTACTTCAGATGCCATCATCGGTTGATCTTTATTTTTGCAAAATAAGGCTTCCATCAAGGATGTATTTTTTACCCTTCTCTGTCTTCAACTTCACCGATTTTCCCTGATAAACAATAACACAATCAGTACCTGACTTGGAGATAATTTCAACAGCAACAAGACTGCTTTTTTTCCATTCCATTTTCAACTCAAATCCTCCTCGTGCGCAGATACCACTGACACTTCCATCGGGCAATGCTGATGGCAAGGCAGGCAGCAAAACAATTTCATCATCATGGCTTTGCAACAGCATTTCTCCAATGCCTGCAGCACCGCCAAAATTTCCATCGATCTGAAACGGAGGATGTGCATCAAACAAATTGATATAAGAGCCTGCACCCCCGGTTTCTGCAGGGCTTAGCAACATCTTCAACAACGTATATACATGATCTCCATCCCGGAACCTTGCCCACAAATTGATCTTCCAACCAAGGCTCCAACCCGTTGCGGCATCTCCTCGAAACAAGAGCGATTGCTTGGCAGCGTTCATGAATTTTTCATTCTTCCCCCAGACAATTTCAGTACCAGGATACACTCCCCACAAATGGGAAACATGCCTGTGCTTGTTGTTGGGATCGTCCTTGTCCTGGATCCATTCTTGCAACTGCCCATGCTTGCCAATCTGATCAGGAGCAATCTGGGAAAGCATGCTGCGGAGGCTGTCTGCAAAAGCCTTGTCTGTCTGCAATATTTCTGAGGCGCTGATCACGGCTTTGAATAGCGACCTTATGATCTGATGATCCATGGAAGGACCTGCCACCAGCCCACCCTGCTCAGGTGAATTGGAAGGCGAACTGATCAGCCATCCTGTTTTGGGATCCTTCACCAAAAAATGCTTGAAAAATGCAGCTGCACCTTTCATGACCGGGTATCCTCTTTTTTGCAAGAAAGACTTATCCAGCGTAAACAGATAATGTTCCCAAAAATGATGGCTCAACCAGGCACCACCTGTAACCCAGATTCCATGGTTGGCAGCATTGATGGCAGCTGTACCCCGCCAGAGATCTGTATTGTGGTGCAATACCCAACCTGGGGCATTGTAATATGCTTTGGCGGTAACGGCACCCCTGTTAGCCACCTCTTCCACCATCTTGAACAAGGGATCATGGAGGTCAGAAAGATTCAAAGGCTCTGCGGGCCAGTAGTTCATTTCAGTATTGATGTTGGTGGTATACTTGCTTCCCCAGGGTGGAGAAAGAAGATCATTCCATATCCCCTGCAAATTGGCAGGCATGGTTCCAGGCCTTGAACTTGAAATCAAGAGATACCTGCTGTATTGAACATAAAGAGCAAGCAAGGAAGGGTCGCCGGTTTTTTCAAATTCACGGATGCGTTGATCAGTGGGCTTTGTATCCTGGGCATTCGCACCAAAATCAATGGCAAAACGGTCGAAATATTTTTTGTACTCTTTGATATGATTGGCCTTGATGGCTTGTGGGGATGTTGATTTGATGGCGGAAATGGCCTTGGTGCTCAATGCCAGCGGATCGGCACTGACATCATTGTATTTTTTAAAATTGGTGGCAGCACTCAAATAGGCAAATACCTGGTCAGCACCCACTACATGCAACCTGCCATTTTTGCTGAAAACTCTCCCCCCTTTGACCCTTATCCTGAGCAGGCTTTCGCCAAACAAGGCGCCATGCAATACGGCTACGTGCAAACGCATGGTGCTGTCATTCAGGATGCTGACTTCATGATTCTTGTGCGGAGATTTCAACGAAAAAGAAACATCAATACTTTTGGTTTTATCTGCAGCCAATTCAATGCCAACTACCTGATCCACAGCACTGGAAAAATAGGTTCTTGTATACTTAATGCCAGCATGAACATAACTTGTTTTGGCCAGCGCATTGGTGATGTCCAATTCCCTTGTATAACCGCTGTATTCTGCATGATTGAAATGCATCATCAGGTCACCAAAAGGCTGATAGTCTGCCTGATACATAGGAATGGCAGGAGCTTCATCATTTTGAACAAAAAACTTCCAGCTACCCTGAAGGTCGATGAGTGGGGAGAGATCTGCAGCCCCAGCCAAAAAACCAATATGCCTTGACGTATCCTTGTAACCAGACAGTCCACCCTTGTCCGCAAAATTCAATACTTGAATCGCAATCCTGTTCTCTCCTTCCACAAGGAGATTTGCAGGTATGGTATAGCGCCTTGCATCACCGGATGCTGTCTGTCCTATCAAGATTCCATTCACATAGGTTCTGTCCAGATCCCTGATGCGGTTGAGGTCAAGGATCAACGCTTTGTTCAACATGTCTGATGAAACAACAAATGTTTTGGTGAACCAAACCGCGCCATCCAGGCCATCAAGCCCTACTGTTTCCCAACCTTCAAAATGAGGTACCCGGATGGATTTCCATTGAGCATCATCAAATGTTTTTTTAGAGGGATCCACTGCCATACCTTTCAATGCGAACATTTCATTGATCCATTGTTCCCTGTTTCCACCCGCGCTCTGCAAACCCATGAACTCTTTTTCTGCCAGGTCATTTGCTTCCTTTTGTTTTCCATCAAACAGCAATTGCCTGATCTTGTCAAGGTGAATGGAGGCATTGGTACGATTGTATTCACGCGGCTTCCCACTCCATAAACTCTCCTCGTTGAATTGAATCCTGTCATCCTCCACTCCGCCAAAAACCATGGCGCCAATGCGTCCATTTCCAATGGGCAAAGCATCGGTCCACTTCACAGATGGTTTATCATACCATAGTCGCTTGGTTTGAGAGAATGCGGAAAGCATCATAAACAATGCAGTGCATGTCAATAAGAACTTCCCCAAATTTTTCATAAATGATGTTTAGAATTTTATCCTAACCTTGATTGGTTTCAATGCATTGCCCCTGTACAATTCTTTTCCGTCTTGCATCACCTTGAATCCTGCTTCCCCATACCGACTGCCGGTTTCATCCCACTGCAGATCAAATATTTTTCCATGATAAGCAACCCCGGAGAGCCTGAACCATTTCCATTGTCCATCAGGAATCAGCGGATGAATTTCAATCACATCATCTTCCCTTGTTCTCAAACCAATCAGGTCATTGATGATCAGGTCTGCAAATCCTGAATGGTTATAATAACTGCTGCGGGGATTGTCTCCCTTGAGCCAGTAGCCATTTTTTTCATCCTGGTACTCTCCCAGGTAGGGCAGACCATTTTTCTGGTGAGACCATGCATACTTGTGAAATTCACTGTAGAAAACAGTTGCATCCATTTTGTCATGATGCTTGTAATTGTTCAGCAAATTGGAAAGTCCTTTCAAGGTCTGTGTTGTGGCAAAAGGCCAAACAGCACCATCCCACTCACACCCATGCCCGGAGCCATGGGTCCGAAAACCAGGATGCCTTCGCTCCGCTGTGGTGATGCCCCATGGCGCACGAAAACCGCTTGTATCAAGCAATTCAGCCCATTGCGCTGCGAATACAGATTTGTCCTTTGGCAAATTAAAGTACCAAGGGATAAAGCCAATCGCTTCTTTGGCATCTTCCAGTTCTGCATTGGGATGCAAGACTTTGAAAAACCGTTCCTTGGCATCCCAGAGGCTGTCGTGTACAAGCTTCTTCATTTGAGCAGCTTTCTGCATGTATGTTTGATCCAATATGTTCTCGCCCAGGATTGAAGCCATCTTCTGCATGGCAACTGCATTGCCATACATGTAGCTGTTGATGGTGGGACGTCTATTCTTTTCTTTTCTGCTTCCGCTGATTGATTCTTCCATGGCATCTTTTACATCCAACTGCCAGAACAGACCAGAAGGCACCTGTTTCTCTTTTTCCCACCATTGATAATTGTTATGCAGCATGGGAAATGCAAACCTCAAACGGGAGGTATCCAAATCAACCAGGTATCTTTCGTAAACCGAATGTTGCAACCAACTGCTGAAATTGTAGAGATGATTTTTGGGTAAAGTTGGCACCAGGTGAATCCAAAAATCCATGTACTGGTTGAGGTACTGAGGATCCCTCAACCAGCGCAATTCATTGATATGATGACCAAGGCCACTGCTGATGGTATTGTATTTTCCTGCATGATTAACAGGAGTAATGAACTCGGTGAATACATAACCATCGGGTGTACGTTTAAGGTGTTTTCTGATGGCCCACCAGCGGTAATAATACATTTTTTCTATCGTCGTATCAGGGCATTCAAACAATGGAATGTTCGCTGCCATCCAGGCATAGGCCTGTTTATTGGACACATGATTGACAACAAGTTCCGTATCGATGCTGTTGAAATAATCTACATGGCTTTTCAACTTGGGCAACAGTGATTTGTCCTGGGCATTGGAAGCCAAAAAGAAAAAAGAAAATAAAATGGCTAGGCGCATCTTCATGACAAAATCTCTTTTAGCAGGTGGGTCATTTTTCAAACAGCCAATCCAATTCTCTTTTCACGCCTGTTGTGGTCAGTCCTGCATCATATGAAGGTAAAGCATTTGATCGACTGACGGCGCCCAGCACCATATAGATTCCTTTGGCAAATTTCAGCTCATGCCTACCGGCAGGAAAACTGTAGGTATGCACATCAACCACTGGCATTCCACCATTAACCACAAAAGCATTTCTCAACCGCGGCTCGGCCTGTCCACGGTCGTTGCCACTTGCATCTGTTTCCAGTTTCGGTTTTTGCAAAAACTTGGCATCTGCACTATTGAAATAACCTACCAAAATATCAACCGGCTCATCGCATGAAAATGCAATGGAGGTAGGCTTCTCCATCAACTTGTAGGATAGTTTCAGGCACTGCATGCCTTTCAATGCTTCATCAAAATTTTTCACATACACATTGGAGTCAAGAAACACTTCTTTCCCAACAGTAACCGGGAATGTCTTGAGTCCATTGATTTCCCAGTTGATCTTTGCAGGAATGGCCTTGTAGCCAGGACTTGCGACTTTTGTTACT
>CALPWM020000028.1 GCA_943327275.2 Chitinophaga pinensis | reverse complement strand
TTGTCGTTGAATTCAAATGATTTTATGGCCTTAATTCCGGCACTCCTATTCTCTGTGGGCACCACAAATTTGCCTGCATAAGCTTGAATTCCAGGTTCAATGATTTGATTACCAAGCTTCATTGGGATGCTCAGTCTGCTAACAATGTGTAAACTGTTATTGAGTTCTGGCCTGTTAGCTGTCTGGCCGTTGTAAACGCCAATTCCAAAAATACCGTAGTCTCCGGAGCCTTTGAGATTGTCTTTTACCAAAGATGCGAAAAGTTCCCTTGTTTTTGACGGGGCATAGTAGAAAAAAGCCCCCATATCCCGTTCATTAGATACGGCGGAGTTGGTTGCATCTGCTCTGTCAAGCGGTATTCTGTTTTGGCTTGATTGCATGTTTTCAAATCCAAATGGCACTTTACTTTGTCCTATCCTGATTCTAAATTCATTTTTTTTATTCAGTCCCAAGTCAAAATAGGCATCCCTTAATTGGAACAATTGCAATGTTGTTCCAGTAGAACTGCCAAAATCAGGCTGAATATAAATGAAAATGCGATCGTGAACGTAGCCGCTAAGGATCAGACGGCCTCTCCTGATGGAAACTCCTCCATTCTCGCCCCAGGATCTGTCTCCCTGCTCATTCTTCAATTTCGGATTTGTTTCTAAAAGCCGATTATAGCGTACTTGCATGTATCCACGAAGTGAGATTGTTTCGTACCAGGGTTTTGTTTCTTTCTTTGATGCGTTTATTTGTCCTTTTGTTTTGATTGAAGTGATCAAAAAGGCAAATACAAACGCACCAATTGATTGGGCGGTAAGTCTGAGCATGGGTTTCTTTTAATTGCGTCACAAAGGTGTGAAATTGGAAGGTTAACTGAGTCCAAGTGCACATTACCAAATTGTTAACAAATAAAGTAAAATAGCCCCACCAAGAATGGCGGGGCGTTGCAATTAAAAGATAATCCATGCAGTTAAGCAGTAATTACCCGGCTGTTAAGCCAATATGAAATTCGGTTTAACATGTTACTGTATGGTTACCGCTCAATTATGGGAAAGTTAATAAAATGTTACCTGAATGTCATATCTGCTCTGTTTGACCAGTGATGCATCAAGGTATTGTGACAAAGGTGATCTAAGTGTCCTTTATTTCGAAACCTTTGAAATCTTATAGAGTAAAAAAAAATGTACTAATGCAAGTCCCTCAAAAACAAGAATGTACCAGGGCCAGTCACCCATGATCAGTGGGTTCTTGACGATTGGAGGACTGGATAAATACATGTAATTGGAGCCAATAGCCCAGTTAAAGCTGCCAATAGCAAGTGCAGCAAACTGTGTAATCATGAATACCCTGAGCCATGAAAATTTTACGGGTTTGAAGCCTTGGTGAATGATGGAATAGAGGCATGCAAAAAGCAGGCCACCATGACTGATAAAATATGCATAATAGAAAAACCCTTTTGTTCCAAGGTCAAATTCTGGCGTGAGCAAGGAATGAATACCTCCGGTCAGCCCCCAATAGTACAATACATGTGCGATGGATGAATTGAAACGCCAAAGCACAGCAATAGACAAAAAAGTACTGATGCCACAGAGGTGTAGTGGTAAATTGTTTTCAACAGACCAGGATCCGAGCCAGAAGCTGTAGAGGTTTTCTATGAGCAAGTTCAAAAGCAGCAGCAATCCTAAACACCGTGGATAGTTTTCATGTTTTGCCCAATCAACATATTTGGGCAGCATGAGCAATAGAATGATGAAACCTAGTACGGCAGTAATGCAGGTCCACCATTCCGGTGTAAAGCTTTCAATGACGATATGCTGGCTCATTGTGGGATTGTTCAATATCGTTTAAAAATACCATTTGGCATATTTTTATTGGAATCTACCCCAGCCTGATTAAATTGCTTTGAAGAATATGGCAAATACATTTTTCAGGCTGATTGTTTTATTTAGTTTGTTGGGTTTGCAATCCAATGCCCAACAGTTGCTGGTTCAAACCATCAAAGGCTCAGTTGCAGATCGTTTCATCAAAACCCCGCTGGCTGGGGCAACCATTGAATGGATAGGATCTGAGCGGAAACTGGTCGTCTCAGACGAGAAGGGGAATTTTACACTGACTGGTATTCCTGTAGGGCGTCAATCCATCAAAATCAGCCATGTGGGCTATAAACCCATCACGTTGAACAACTTGCAGGTTGAGTCGGGAAAGGAGCTGGTGATTGTGGTAGAAATGGAAGATGATTTAACCATGGCGAATGAAATCATTGTGAAGTCAAGGTCCAATAAGGGAAGGCCAATCAATGAAATGGCCATGGTCAGCGGGAGGATGTTTAGTGTAGAGGAAACCAGAAGATTTGCTGCAGGTTTGAATGACCCCTCTAGGATTGCCACTGCCTTTGCAGGTGTGACCTCTGCTAGCGGCGATGGCAATGCCCTTGTGATCAGAGGCAATGCTCCCAATGGCTTGCTATGGCGAATGGAAGGCATTGATATACCCAATCCGAATCATTTTGCCCGGGTAGGAACTTCAGGTGGTGCCATCTCCATTCTTAGTGCTCAGTTGTTGGCCAATTCAGATTTTATCTCCGGTGCATTTCCTGCAGAATATGGCAATGCTTTGTCGGGTGTTTTTGATATCAGGTTGAGAAAAGGCAACAAAGACAAGCGTGAGCATACTTTTTCATTGAGTACGATTGGTGTTGATTTTGCCACCGAGGGTTATTTTAAAAAAGGATACGGGGGTTCCTACCTTTTTAACTACCGATACGGGTTTCTTACCCTGATGCAAAAGCTGGGATTCAATATTTCAGATGCTGCCACCTCTTTTCAAGACCTCTCTTTCAATATCCATTTACCTACCAAAAAAATGGGCGATTTCTCCATTTTTGGATTTGGAGGCTTGAGCCAACAACGTGATGAATTGGCGAAGGATTCATTGACATGGTTGAGGAATACTTCTTCAAGAACAGGCTCTTTGGATGGGGCCAATACCGGTATTGCAGGGGTTTCGCATCAATTCAATATCGGAAAAAAAACATTGATCAAAACCATTTGGAGCCTGAATGGAATGGCATATAAAGAAGATGATGAGCGGCTGGATAAATTCAGCGGTCCCGTCATTGTTACACGCAAGAACAGCTTTTCTGAATGGAACTCCGTTATTTCCTCTGTTGCAAGCCATAAGTTCAACAAAAACCATTTGATCAAAGCAGGCATATACAGCACCGGAAAATCCTTCAGCCTGAAGCAGCGGGAAGCGGTCAGCAATATTTTAAGAGACAGACTGAGGGCCAATGGTCAAACACGCTTGACCAATTATTTTGCACAATGGAAATGGGACCCTAACAGCAGGGTGGCTCTGCAAATGGGCCTTCATGGGCAGGTTCTTGCGCTTAACAAGAAATCTTCTATCGAACCCCGCGCAGGAATAAAGTTCATGACCTTCAAAGGACAATCCCTTTCTTTTGGTGCCGGTTTGCACACACAGATGCAGCCCCTGGGCAATTATTTTGCAAGGATAAGGGTTGGCAATGATACCATCACCCCCAACAAAGACCTTGGTTTTAGCCGGGCCATTCATTATGTGTTGGGATATGCTATTCAATTGTCTCCGAACTGGAACCTGAGAACAGAAGCATACTACCAATGGCTTTACAGAATTCCCGTACAAGCCAGTAGAATCAGTAGTTACAGCGTGATCAACCTGGAAGATAATTATGCCATTGAAATACTGGCCAACCGTGGGAGAGGGCAGAATTATGGTCTTGAATTTACATTGGACAGGTACTGGAATGATCAGTTTTATCTACTCAGTACGCTGAGCTTGTATCAGTCTACCTACAAGCCTTCCGATGGCATCTGGCGCGATACACGGTACAATTCAAATACATCATTTACTTTTTTGCTGGGCAAGGAGTGGACCTTCAAAACCAAGCGACCCTCTTCTTTGGGGCTGGACGTAAAGCTTATTTCTGGCGGTGGGGTAAGGGTTACCCCGATAGACTTGCCCAAGTCTATATTGCAGAAAACCACCGTGCTGGTGCCTTCAAAGATCTATGGAGAAAAACTGAAATCCATATTCAGGCTGGATGTTCAAATGGAGTGGAAGCTGCAGTACAGCAAGATGACCGGTAGTTTTATCCTCGGGGTTCAAAATGCACTGAACACAAAGAACCGTGTCAGTCAACGATTTGATGCCGCCACAGGAAGAATTGCTTATTCATATCTTTTGGGAAGGATTCCTGTATTTGGTTTCAGGTTTGATTTGTAATTTGTAAAACAATTTGTCCGAAAATTCGTTATTGGTACTTATTCTACTATTAGCCAAACATTTTTAAACCATGGAAAGAAAAGAATTCCTCAATAAAATCAGCGGTGGGCTTGCCTTCACCTGTGTTGCCTGTATGATGGCGGCATGTTCAAAAGATGACAATACCGGTTCTGGAAACAATACCGGGGGCGGTGGCAATACTGGTGGTGGAGGTACAGGAAGCATACTCCTTACCATCAACCTGACAACCCAGCTGCTTGCCGTTAATGATTTTGTTTCAGACAAAGGGATTATCATAGTGAGAAAGGCTGCTGGAAATCTTGTATCCAGTTTTGCAGCTTTTGTAAATGCCTGTCCACACCAAGGCGTTGCTGTCACATTCAGAAAACCCAGCAATGATTTTTATTGTTCACCCCAAAATGGTGGGCACGGCTCAACATTTTCGATTACTGGTGCTGTTACCAACTCGCCAGCAACAAGTGGGCTTTCAGCAAGGACCATTGAAATCAGTGGAACGACGCTTACAGTAAAATAATCAATCCACTACCTTTTTGCCTGCTTTGAGCTGCAGGTGATGGGTGATGCAGGAAGGGATGTCTTGGCTGTAGTGGCTTACATAAATCAGTGTTGTTGATGTTGATCCACAAATCATGTCAATTGTATTTTTGAACCTTGCTGTTTGTTGGCTGTCAAGTCCTTGGCAGGGTTCATCAAGGATCAGCAGCGGAGGACTTTTTACCAGGGCCCTTGTGAGCATTACCAATCGCTGTTCACCCAATGAGAGTTGGTTCAATCTTTTTTCTTTTATGGCGATAATGCCGAGGATTTCCATCCATTCTAAAACAGTACTTGTTTCCATTGGGCCGGGTTTTCTGAACAGTCCAATGGTATCAAACAATCCAGAGGCCACCGCTTCCTGGCAGGTTATGCCCAGCTCAAAGAACAAATGAAGCTCAGGCGATACATAGCCAATGTTTTTCTTGATGTCCCAAATGCTTTCTCCGGTTCCTCTTTTCCTGTCGAAAAGATAAATATCATTCGCATAGGCCTGTGGATTGTCGGCCGTGATCAGGCTCAGGAGCGTTGATTTTCCTGCTCCATTCGGCCCTGTAACACACCATCTTTCTCCTTTTTTGACTTCCCAATTGAACCCACTTAAGATTTCTTTTCTATTGTAAGCAATGTTGACATCGCTCATTTTAACTGCATGATTGAATGCCAGGCTTGGGGTTGCATAGGATTTATTCAGTGCAAGGGCAGATGGCATTTTTGCATCAATTTCAGATGATTCGTCAACTATTGGTTGATTATTTTTTGGGCCGGCAAAGATTATTTTTCCCTCTTTCATCATCGCAACATGCGTTATTGATGTGGGAAAATCCTCCGGGTCTGCAAAGAGTATAATTTTGGTTCCTGCCTGCACAATCTTGTTCAATCCTTCTTGTAATGTCGATCTTCCTGCTTTATCCAATCCTACAAATGGATTATCCAAAATCAATAGAGACGGGGATTGTATCATGGCTTTTGCCAATTGCAGTCTTTTGTTCTCACCATTGGATAATTGAATCAATGGCTTGTCAATGATGGGCGTTATATTGAAAAAATTGATCCAATACTCATTCAGTTTTTGGTCTGTATCGTCAAACTGTTCTGCAACGGTTAAGGTGTCTTCAGCATCTGAAGAATTGAACCTTTGCTGATAATAAAATTGCTGCACATTGCTTCTGTTCTTGAAATGATGTTGTTGTTCAATCAGCAGAATTGTGGGTTTTAGATCCTGTTGTTCAGTGGTATCAAACCTGATGGTTCCGCGGTGAAAAATCTTGCCTGCTATGGCCTTTGCCAATGTGGATTTTCCTGAACCGCTGGGTCCTGAAATAGCCCATTGTTCATCATGGGCTAGTGTAAGGTTGATATTATCAAGCAAGATTTTGCCACCGAGCATAATCCTTACTTCTCTGATGTTTATCTCCATTTTTTGGTTGGTAAAAGTATATAATTAAACTATTTCCGGTAACCTTTCCGGTATCGTTTCCGGTTGAAACTGTTCATGGATGTCAATAGTATTTTCATTTAAATCTAAAATGCAGTTGCTCTGATGTTATTTATTTTGATAAGTATCACTAACTTATTGTCCGTTAGTAATGAATTTAAGCATAAAATTACTTTCTAATCATACAATACTACCCATGTTTAAAAAATGTATCATTTCAATGTTGTTTATTGGATTAATCCAATCAGGCTTGTATGCCCAACAGCAAAAGAAACCAAATATACTCATGATCGCTATTGATGATCTTAAACCCATGCTAGGATGCTACGGAGAAACAAGGATCATCACACCCAATATCGATGCATTGGCCGCTCGCGGAACTGTTTTCCTGAAAAACTATTGTCAGCAGGCCGTTTGTGCTCCTACAAGGGCAAGCTTGATGACCGGGCTGAGGCCTGATGCCACAAAGATTTGGGATCTTAAAACCCAGCTGCGGGAAATGGTTCCTAATGTCGTAACCATGCCACAACATTTTGTTCAACAAGGCTATGCCACCACGGGAATCGGTAAGGTATTTGATGTAAGGTCTGTTGACAAGCAATTGGATGCACCTTCATGGAGTATTCCATACCAAAAGCTGAATGATAACGACTATGCGAAGGGATATGAAAAACCAGTTGGAGGTCATTACCAGGCAAAGTCTACGCTTGACCTGTTGGCCCGTTTTGAAAAAGAAGCAAAGGAGAAAGGTTTGAATGAAGCACAGACCAAGGAGTTCATGGACAAAAACCGCGTTGTAGTGGAAGCTGGTGATGTTCCAGATGATGCCTACAGCGATGGAGCGATTGCGAGGAAAGCAGGAAAAATATTGGCTTCACTGAAAAATCAGGACAAGCCTTTTTTTCTGGCAGTAGGGTTCAGTAAACCTCATTTGCCTTTTGTATCTCCCCAAAAATATTGGGACAAATACGACCGGAATTCCATTCAGCTGGCAGCCTTTCAACAGCTTACAAAAGGGGCTCCACAGTATGCCTTTCAACCTTCAGCTGAGTTGGTCAACAACTATGCGCTTCCTGATGGATCAAGGTTCAAAGCTGATTATGCTCTGCAAAGTGAAGATGCCCAACGCATGTTGATCCATGGTTATTATGCAGCAGTGAGTTATACTGATGCTCAGGTAGGGTACTTGCTAGATCAGTTGAAACAATTGGGCCTTGATAACAATACCATTGTTGTTTTATGGGGTGACCATGGATGGCATTTGGGTGATCATGGTATATGGAATAAGCATACCAATTTTGAACAGGCTACAAGGGCTCCATTGATCATTTCAGCTCCAGGATTCAAGGGAGGTCAGCAGGCCCAAGGGCTCTCTGAGTTTGTAGACGTTTTTCCTACACTCTGCGACTTGTCTGGCATACCAAAACCTTCAGGGTTGGCCGGTGCCAGCCTGGCCCCAGTTTTGAAAAACCCTCTGATAAAGGTGAAAGATATTGCGCAGTCTCAATATCCCCGCGGTGATCAAACCATGGGTTATGCACTTCGTTCAGATCGCTATCGCTGTGTTGTTTGGTACAAAGAGAATTTCAGGAATCAACCAGTGCACCAGGGTAGCGAAGTCATTGCAGTTGAATTATACGATTATGAAAAAGATCCGCTTGAGAAAATAAATCTTGCCACTGATGCAGGCTATGCTGAAGTGCTTAGCCTCATGAAATCCAAGATCAATGCTTACCTATCAAAAAAACCATAATTCCCAATCTCTTTTAACTGAAATCGAAAAGTAAGCTACATGAAAAAACAATTTAGACCAATCATCCATCAACGGCAAGGGGTTTCGGGAATCCGGATTCTGGTGCTGTTCATTGGGTTAACAATGTTAACGGCTGCCAACTTGTTAGGGCAGGGAATCAAAGTTACAGGAACAGTCAGGGACGCCTCAGGGGCTGTTCTTGAGGGAGTCAGTGTTACGGTTAAAGGAACAGCTACAGGTACACTGACAGATGAAAAAGGAAAGTATACCATTGCCGCAAATGATGCCAAAACAATCCTGGTCTTTTCTTCTATTGGATTTTCAGATTTGCAGGAACTGGTTGGTACCCGCAAATCAATCAGTCCTGTGATGAATGCAGGAAGTTCAAACTTGGAAGATGTTGTCGTGGTTGGGTATGGTACCCAAAAAAAGCGGGATGTTACTGGTGCAATTGCATCGGTCAGCAGCGCCCAGATTGCCCAAAGGCAACCCAAGGATTTGCTTGATGCATTGCAGGGTCAGGTTCCTGGTTTGCAAATTGGACAATCATCCGGGCGGCCAGGTGCAGATAATTCTGTCAGAATTCGTGGTATCGGTACACTTCAGGGTGGCGCAGATCCTTTGTATATTGTTGATGGGGCACAGGGCGTAGATATCGCTGGAATTAATCCCAATGATATCGAGTCAGTAGAAGTGTTGAAAGATGCAGCTTCTGCAGCAATCTATGGTTCTCGATCTGCCAACGGTGTTATCATCATTACCACAAAAAAAGGAAAAGAGGGTAGGCCTGCAGTCGACGTAAGGTACCTTACCAGTGCCAGTGAACTTTCCTATAAAATACCACAGGCAAATGCTGCCGACAGAAGATTGTATGACATGAAGCTGAGAAGAAACCTGGCTCAAAATGATTCTTTGAATCCCTCTTACAATGCCGATAATGATTATCAGGATTTGCTTGCAAGGACTGCCGTAAGGCAACAGGTTGATTTGAATGTGAGTGGTGGCAACAAGGGGCTCAATTACTATGGCGGTATTGGTTACCTCAGTGATGAAGGTATTATCATCAACAGTTATGCACGTGTGCTGCGTGGTCGTTTTAACATGGATTTCAAACCGAATCCCAAGTTCTCTGCGGGAAACAGGTTGCAGGTTTCTTACCAAACTGAAAACAGGATTGATGATGGGCTGACACTCAACCAGGCGATTCAACGTCCACCTACTTTCAGGGTTTATTTTCCTGATGGAAGTCTGGCACCCAATATTGGCGGAAGAAGAAATCCCGTTGCAGAGGCCTTGTACAGGAAGAACAATTATGAAATCATTTCTACCAACCTCTACACGTACGCCAATTACAATTTTACAAAGGACCTCAAGTTAACTGTTGATGCAAATATTCGTGTCAACAATACAGAAAACCTGAGGTTCAGTCCCAGAATCCTGAGCAATACCGGATTGGATAACAATGGGTCAATCAACAATGACATGAAAACCTATTGGATGACCCAAGCCTTTTTCAACTACAGTAAAAAAATTGGGAAGGATCATTCAGTCACGGCAGTTTTGGGAACAAGTGCTGACAATGATTTCTGGCGTTCGTCCAGTATGTCAGGAAATAACTATGTTTCAGAGACCGTATTGACATTCAACTCTGCACAGGTTATTACGGAGGCAACAACCAGTGAACAAAGAAGTACTTCTCTTTCTGGTTTTGGTAGATTGGGATATAGCTACAAAGGCAAATATCTGTTTAATAGCAATTTCAGGACTGATGCATCCTCTAAATTTGGCAAGGACAATCGTTGGGGTTTTTTCCCCTCCGCTTCGGTTGGATGGCGATTCTCTGATGAGTCTTTCATGCAGTGGGCAGAAAAGTTTCTTGGCGAGGGAAAGATAAGGGCCAGTTATGGACAAACAGGTAATGACAGGATAGGTGCTTATGACGCCATACAGCGCTATACTTTTGGGGACAATTATTACAATGGCGCCTCTGGAGTTGCTCCTTTCAATATTTTCGGCAACAGCAGGTTGAGTTGGGAATCTACAAGTCAAACCAATGTAGGACTTGATCTTTCTTTTCTTGCCAACCGACTGCAATTTACGTTTGACTATTACAACAAGGTCACTGATAAGTTATTGTACCGTGCACCTTTGCCTACTGAAACTGGCTTCAACAATGTCAATGTAAATGTAGGTTCTATTCAAAATAAAGGTCTTGAGTTTTCTGTCAATGCAACCCCGGTCAGGAAGAAAAACCTTCAATGGAATATCATCTATAATATGTCTTTCAATAGGGCTAACGTTAAAAGTCTTTACAACAATATAACCCTTCGATCTGCCTATTGGATAACTGAGCCTGGCGGGCTGCTGGGAAATTTCTATGGTTGGAAGGCATTGGGTGTTTATCCATATGATGCATCAAATGCATACGATGAAAGCTGGCAGATGTTGACACCTGTGATTGGTACCAACAACTTGCCAACAGGTGCTTATACATACGGCGGAAAACCCTATTCCGGAAAAGTAAACCGTTTGTATACACAAGGAAATCTATTGAAGGGCGGTGATATGATCTGGCAAAATACTGTGGCGGACAGTGTAATAGATGATAATGATCGTATCGGTCTTGGCAATGCCCAGCCAAAATTTATCGCAGGGCTATCGAACTCAGTTACTTACAAAGGTCTTACCTTATCCTTCAATTTTTACGTAAGCTGGGGTGCAAAATTGTACAACAAGGCAAAAGCAGACATGAACAGGGTTGTTACGGTCAACGTTACTCCCAGTCCGGATTATATTCGTGGTGCATGGTTCAATCAGGGAGATGTTACCCAATGGTACATGGCCCAAAACAATGGTATGGGGAATTCAAGAGAATTGAGCAGCCTATACCTGGAAGATGCTTCTTTCATCCGTTTGCGAAACCTGCGCCTCAGTTATGCGTTGCCTGGAACGTGGGTCAAAAAAATCAAGTTAAAGTCCATCAATGCTTTTGCTTATGGAAACAATTTGCTTACTTGGACAAATTACTCTTGGTATGACCCTGAGATTGATTTCAACAATCCTTTAGAAATGGGTGTAGACACTGGCCGTTATCCAAGGAACAGGGAATTCGGCGGTGGAATCAACATTAACCTTTAAACAGAATCCAATGAGAAAAATAATCATATTCATCATGCCTTTGGTATTGGCACTGACAAGCTGCGAAAAGTTTCTGGACCAGCAACCCATCTCATCCCTTTCAAACGAACTTTTTTGGAAAACCAATGAAGATGCGCGCTTGGGCAATGCTGCCATTTATGATGCATTGCAAAAAACACTCACTGACAGTTACATTGATTGGGGCGATGCGCGATCTGACAATTTTACCTACAGTGGAACAGGGGACTACCAAATCCTGGTTACCATGAATGGTCTTACTTCCCTTACCAATACTGCAAACTGGAATGATCTTTATACAACCATTTCAAGGGCCAATGTATCGATCAAAAACCTGCCTACAATCAAGACACTTTCCATCATAGATCGGGACCATTACCTTGCTCAGGCCCATGCAGTAAGGGCCTACATGTATTTTTATGCCATTCGCCTCTGGGGAGCTGTGCCGGTCTGGCTGACACCCTATGAGAATGTCAACGCCGACCCTAAAAAGCCCCGTACACCTGCAGATTCTGTTATCAACAGCGTGATCATTCCTGATCTGACAAAGGCGTTGTCCCTGGTCAATAAAAATGTCAATCTGGTCTTTGAGATCAACCAGGGTGCAATCCTTGCTATGTTAACTGATGTTCACATGTGGAAGAAGGATTATGCGGCTGCAATTGCTTCCTCTGCGCAGTTCAGTGCCCTGCCATTCAAGTATGATGTTACAGCAGCAACACACCTGGATTACAGAAACATCTTCACCAATCCTGCTACTAGCAAGGAAGCAATATGGGCACTCAATTGGGACTATGTTAAAGACGGAGGAAATGAAATTGCATTGAGAATTGGCAGCAGTGGAAACACCTCCAATTATGAAATTGACAGTGTTGCATTTTTAAAGTTTGAGGCGGATAAGAATGATATCAGAAGGGCAGTAGCTTATGATACTAATGTTGTCAATGCGCTGAATGATGTTACACAGATTTGGAAGTTTTATGATTTGGATCCCATCACAGCAAAACCCAAATATCCCATCAGGGCGGAGAGCAATGTAAAACTTCCATTGTACCGCACTGCAGATGTTCTGCTGCTGAGGGCTGAAGCACTGAACAAGACAGGAGATAAGGCAGGTGCTTTTGCAATACTCAATAAAATCAGGACATTGCGCAAAGCAAAGCCGCTGGTTCCAACTGCTTTCACAACAGTAGAAAGTGTTGAAAATGCCATTTTGGATGAAAGGCAAATGGAATTGTTTGCTGAAAGCAGGAGATGGTTTGATCTTGTCAGAACAGGCAAGGTCCTGTCTGCCATGGATCCCCTGATCAGAAAAAGGCAGCGCTATCTGAGGCTGATTGAAACAGGGTTTACGGATCCTAGAAAAATCTTGTGGCCCATTTCGCGAGATGCCCTTACCCGTAATGCTCTTCTCACCCAAAATGCGCCATATTCAGAATAATTGTCAACGTTTAAAATTGTATCGAATGAAAAATATACATCAACCAAGGTTTTCAACCTTTATCGCATTACTTCTTTCGGGTTTTGTAATGATTGCAGGTACCGGATGTAAGAAAATGCTTGGACTGAAATTGCAACAGAGTGTTGATCATGTCACCACAACACTTGATCCCCGCATCAACAAGACAGCACTGGAATATCTCCAGGACAGGAGCTATAAAAGTCCTACGGACACTATCTTTAACCTGATGTACCAGGGACTCAGGTATGCAGGGATTGATACAATGGAATATGCAAAAACAAACAGGACCTTCATCTTTCTGCACAACGATGCCATTAGGAGAATTTCAGCTGGAAGACCAACTGCTGATTGCTTTTTTGGCAGGTATACAATTCCTGGTAAAACTGTAACGAAGTGGTCTGATTACCCTGTTTCCTTTGTGAAGAACTATTTTCTATACCTTATTTCAGAGGGCCAGTATTCCTTCGAAACACTGACGCCAGATAATACACCCATGCAAACCCTGATGCCCAAAAATGTTGATCCATTGAACCCGGATGGTTCGATGGTATTGCGGGTGGTCAATGATAGGGATTCAAAGATCAGGGTCAATGATTTTCCTGAAACCATCTCTTACACGACACAGCGGTTTACCTTGATTAGAACGGGGGGTATCATCAGCAACAGTGGCCCTATCCATGTGGCAGACCGTGTGATCGAATACAGGGTTAAATAGCCTTATAATATTTTAGGTCGAGCAATGGATTAATTAACGGTCCATTCATTACCTTAGCGAGCAGTAAATTAATTATTTTAATCAGTACAGATGAAACAACACATTTTTTTTAAGCCAGTACTTGTCTTGTTCTTTTCTTTTTTCTGCATGCTGTCTCATGCCCAGTCCAGCAAAAAAGAAATGGAGCAGATGATTGATCAGCAATTCAAGCTGGCAGCCAGCCAATATAAAATCCTGGAAAAAAATGTTCCAGATTCCATGATGCCCAAAACGGTGAACAAGAATACTGGCAAGGTCGAGTCAAGCAATACCAAGTGGTGGTGCAGTGGCTTTTTCCCTGGCAGCTTGCTTTATATTTATGAGCATACCAATGATCAGGATGTTTTGAAGATTGCCCAAAAAAGACTGGCCATCCAGGAAAAGGAAAAACATTACACTGGTAACCATGATCTGGGATTCATGATGTATTGCAGTTTTGGTAATGCATACAGGTTGTTTAAGAAGCCCGGAGACAAGGCTACCATCGATACTGCTGCGGCTTCGCTGACTACCCGCTACAGGCCTCAGATAAAATCTATTCAAAGCTGGAACAAGAACCAGAATTTCAACTGCCCGGTGATCATTGACAACATGATGAACCTTGAGCTGTTGTTGTGGGTATCCCAAAATGGCGGCGACCAACGTTTCCGTGAAGTAGCCATCAACCATGCCAACAGCACATTGACCAATCATTACAGACCTGATCACAGCGCTTTTCATGTACTGGATTATAACCTGGAGACAGGGAAATTTGTTGGTAAGAACCACCAGGGGTACAATGATGCCTCTGCCTGGTCCCGTGGTCAGGCCTGGGGCTTTTATGGTTTTACCATGATGTACAGGTTTGTAAAAGACGAGAAATACCTACAGCAGGCGCGTGATATTGCTCAATTCATGTTGAACCACCCCAATATGCCCACTGATAAGATTCCTTACTGGGATTTCAATGCACCCACTATTCCAAATACATTGAGGGATGCTTCAGCCGCCTCCATCATTGCTTCAGGTTTGCTGGAATTGTCCAGGTATACCAAAGGAAAGGAGAGCAGTAATTATGTTGATGTCGCTAAGCAGATCATTGTGAAACTGGCATCTGGGGAATACTTCGCCAAGCCAGGCGAAAATGGCGGATTTCTCCTGAAACACGGGGTTGGATTCTTTAATGCCAATTCAGAAGTTGATCAGCCTTTGACATATGGTGATTATTACTTCCTGGAAGCCATGCACCGCTATAAAGAGTGGATATTGAAATGATGCCAGTTGACATGGTTGGGGAGCTCAATCCAGAAAATGTTTTGGCTGCCACACGGATGGGTATTTTTCCATGGTATGACATTCCGGGAAATCCCATGTGGTATTCCCCAGATCAGCGTTGTGTTTTCTTGGTCAATGAATTCAAACCCAGTAAATCGCTGCAACAGGCTTACCGAAAGCACAAATGGGATATAACCATTGATGAGGCATTTAGGACTGTTATGGAAAATTGTGCCGGTAATGGCAGGGAGGATTCAACATGGAT
>CALPWM020000027.1 GCA_943327275.2 Chitinophaga pinensis | reverse complement strand
CAAGCCTGAGCACTACCCTGTATTTGATTGTGCCAACAAATGTGGCAAGAAAGGCGAGCGCTACATCCATGCCCATGGTCATATCTACATGATGGCAGCAACACAGCCTTTCCTCAGTGGTGCCATTTCAAAGACCATCAACCTTCCAAACGAAGCTACCATCAGCGAAATATCTGACTGCTACCAGCTGAGCTGGGAGCTTGGCCTCAAAGCTTGTGCCCTCTACCGCGATGGTTCTAAGCTTAGCCAACCGCTGAGCAACAAAAGCGATAGCAAAGCAACTGAAGATGAGGCCACTGAAGAGGCCATCGCATCAACCGATAGCCCATTCATTGACGTGAGCAAACTCACAGTTGATGAGCTGTTGAATGAATTGCAGAAAAGAATGCAAGCTTCGCCAGATACAAAACTCAAGCGTCAGCTTTCAAGAATTGTAGAGCGCAAGACACTTCCCGCCAAGAGAAGGGGCTATACCCAGAAGGCGAAAATCAATGGACAAGCCATCTTCCTTAGAACAGGCGAATACAGTGACAATACTTTGGGAGAGATTTTCATTGATCTTGCGAAAGAAGGTTCTACCCTGCGCAGCCTGATGAACTGTTTCGCCATCTCTATTTCTGTGGGATTGCAGTATGGTGTTCCATTGGAAGAGTTTGTAGAGAAATTCGTCTTCACCAAATTTGAACCAGCAGGAATGGTGGATCATCCGAACATCAAGTCAACCACTTCCATCGTAGACTTTGTATTCCGCGCACTTGCCTATGAGTACCTTGGCAGAACAGACCTCGTCCATGTGCTCGACAAGCCAGAAGTGATGAATACCGGAAACGATGATTGGGATGACAACAGCCCAAGGTTTGAAAGTGATTCAAAACCCGAACTTTCAGATGTGAGGGTAGTAGCTACCAACAATGCAGTACCTGCTCCAAAAGCCCAGAAGGCTCCTGCTGCAGTCAAGGCTGAAAACAGCACACAGGAATTCATGAAGAGCATGCAAAGCGATGCCCCAGCTTGTTCAACCTGCGGACATATCACCGTAAGAAGTGGCACCTGTTACAAATGCCTTAATTGTGGAAACAGCATGGGCTGTAGCTAAAACTTACAAGTGAAACTGAACATACGTTACAACAAAGGAATGGTACTGCAGGCACTGCGGTACCATTTCATTTCCAGGAGAGAGATCAAACTGCTGATGATTCTCGTCAATGTTTTTGCGTTATTGGCAGCTGTACTTTACGCATTGAAGTTGATTTCTCCCTTGCCTTTCCTCATGAGTTCGGTATTGTGGATCTCTATGATGGTGGCTTTTTGGATCTGGCTTCCTTCCATGATCTATCGCAAGAGCAAGACTTTTAAAGACGAGTTTACCATCTCCATTGAAGAGAATCATTTCTTTATTGAAACCTCAAATGGCCAGAAAACTTGGGCCTGGAGGGAATTTAGCAGTTATTACGAGACGCCAGGATTTTTTCACCTCTATTTTGACAGCAAATCATTTTTCCTGATTCCCAAGGATGTATTTCCTGAGCAGGAGCAGCTTGACAGCGCCAGGACAATTTTTAGGGAACACATCAAAAAAGGTTAAATCAGGTTTTTGCTCATCTGCACATGGGGGATGCCCACTTCGCTGAATTCATCGCCACTAGCAGCATATCCCAGTTTCTCATAGAAACCGATGGCCGTTTTTCTGGCATGCATCATCACTTGCTTTCCTCCTGAATCCTTGGCCAGGTTTTCGGCAAAATGCATGATGGCTGCGCCTACACCATTTCGCTGCATTTTCTGGTCTACAGCCATTTGCCTCAGTTGGAAAGTCTCGGGCTTTTTTCTGGTGAGTATACAACAGGCCAGGATATCTTCTTCCTCAAAAGCACCAATCAGCAAATCATTTTTGTCCCTCTCTAAATCTTCTTTGGAATAGGTTAGCCCTAAAGGTTTTCTCAAAACTGATTTTCTCAGTTCAATCATCTGATCGTATTCCTTGGAGCCGTGGTCTATGATTTTAATTGCCATCCTACAAGTTAATTCATTGGATAAATACAAAAATCTTCAACCATTCTTTTTTGTACTAAAACAGTGGATAAATAACTTTTTTTTCTAACTACAACATTATTTATTGATAATCAATGATTTGGAATATTAGGGGCTTTAAAAATAAATGAATAGAAATTGGCAAGAAGAATTGTTTTTATCTCAAATAGTTTATTTTTGCCCCCAATAAACCAAAAAATAAAATCATGTCAGACATTGCAACAAGGGTAAAGAAAATTATTGTTGACAAACTTGGTGTTGATGAGAATGAAGTTACACCTGAGGCTTCTTTTACGAATGATCTCGGAGCAGATTCTCTGGACACAGTTGAACTGATCATGGAATTCGAAAAAGAATTCAATATTTCCATTCCTGATGAACAAGCTGAGACCATTACAACTGTAGGTCAAGCGGTAACCTATCTGGAAGAGCACGCAAAGTAATAGGTACTCCCTCATTATTATTGTTATTTATGGAACTGAAAAGAGTAGTCATCACCGGACTTGGTGCCATCACCCCCATTGGCAATACCGTACAGGATTATTGGAATGGCTTGCTTGGAGGTGTATCAGGTGCAGACCGTATAACACTCTTTGATGCTTCCAAATTCAAAACACAATTTGCCTGTGAGGTAAAGGGTTTTGACCCAGTTGCTTATCTTGATAGAAAAGAGGCAAGGAAGGTTGATCGCTTTACCCAATTGGCTATTGTATCCAGTGATGAGGCCATCAAGCATGCCGGAATTTCAAAGGACAATGTAAATCCTGACAGAACAGGAGTTATTTTTTCCAGTGGAATAGGCGGGTTGCTTACTTTTCAGGAAGAAGTGATGGCCTATGCCAAAGGCGATGGAACACCAAGGTTCAATCCTTTTTTCATTCCTAAAATGATCCTTGACATTGCGGCCGGACACATCTCGATGCGCCATGGCTTTAGGGGTCCCAATTTTGCTGTAGTCAGTGCCTGTGCATCTTCAACCCATGCGCTTATAGAGGCCTTTCATTACATCAAGCTTGGAAAAGCAGATGTGATGGTTGCCGGTGGTTCTGAAGCCGTTGTTTGCGATGCTGGTGTAGCAGGCTTCAATGCCATGAAAGCACTCAGCGAACGCAATGACGATCCCAAGACTGCTTCAAGGCCTTTTGATAAAGACAGGGATGGATTTGTGATGGGAGAAGGAAGTGGAGCCGTTGTGCTCGAAGAGTTGGAACATGCCATCCGCCGCGGAGCCACCATTTATGCTGAAATTGCCGGTGCTGGTGCCACTGCCGATGCTTACCATATCACAGCCCCTCACCCTGAAGGACTGGGAGCGCTCAATGTAATGAGGGCTTCATTGGAAGAAGCGGGAATGAAACCTGAAGACATTGACTATATCAATGTACATGGAACTTCCACTCCCCTCGGAGACATTGCTGAAACAAAGGCAATCCTGGGCGTTTTTGGAGACCATGCTTATGACTTGAGCATCAGCTCAACAAAATCCATGACAGGACATCTGTTGGGTGCCGCGGGGGCTGTTGAGGCCATTGCCTGTATCAATTCAGTTATTCATGATATTGTTCCACCCACCATCAATCACTTTACAGACGATGATGGACTGGATCCCAAACTTGATTTTACTTTCTGGAAGCCAAAACAAAGAACCGTTAGGGCTGCACTCAGCAATACATTTGGTTTTGGCGGACACAATGCATCTATCATTGTAAAGAAGTATCTTTAATGTCGTCAAGGCTTCAGCAGTTTTGTTGAAGGAGCCCAAACGCATGAACAGATAAACATCTTCGATTGCTTTACAGGTTATATTATATTTTTAGCAGCGGGAAAAAAAAGTATTTTCTCAACCAACTCTGCAACTTGCTTGGTTTTGTTCCGGGTAAGGTGAGCCTTTATATTGCGGCTCTTTCTCATCGCTCCGTAAAGGAAAGAACATCAGAAAACAATGAAAGGCTGGAATACCTGGGAGACGCCATACTCGGAGGAATTGTTGCCGACTATCTTTTCATGAAATACCCCTACAAAGGGGAAGGCTTTCTTACCGAGATGAGAAGCAAGATGGTGAACCGGCAGATGTTGAATGATATTGCCATCAAGATGGGGCTGAAAAAAATCACTTCTTTCAATAAACACGATAACTCCCTCAAGTCCAGCCAGATTTTTGGGAATGCCCTGGAAGCACTTGTTGGTGCTGTTTACATCGATAAAGGATACCGCAAGACCAAGGCCTGGGTCATCAAAAAGATCATCATTCCCCATCTTTTCATTGAGGAACTTGAGCATGTTGAGATCAACCAAAAAAACAAACTATACAGCTGGGCAAACAAGGGCGGGAAAATACTCGAATTTGAAACCCTAGAAGAGCGCTTGGAAAATGGAAGGCGTTTGTTCAGGGTTGGAGCAGTTGTTGACGGAGAAGTGATTGCCGAGGGCAAGGCATTCAATAAAAAAGATGCCAGTCAAATCGCTGCACAAAATGCAGTTGATAAGTTGAATTTAGCGTAGCTGTGATTTTTGAAGTTGCAAGGAATTCAATTTAGTCTAACCATGGTTTTTGACAAATGCAGGGATTTCATTGGTGTTTGTCACTAGCCCATTTCCTGACAAAGCTCAATAAGAATACCATTGGTGCTTTTGGGATGAAGAAAGCAGATCAGCTTGTTGTCTGCGCCATTTTTGGGCACTTCATTGATGAATTCAAATCCCTCTGCTTTGAGACGCAGGATTTCGCTGGCGATGTCCTCCACAGCAAAGGCAACATGGTGCATGCCCTCTCCTTTTTTTGCGATGAATTTGGCGATCACCCCATCTTCAGTAAGGCTTTCCAGCAGTTCAACCTTGCTTTCTCCCGTCTTGAAAAAAGCTGTTTTGACTTTTTCCGTTTCTACGGTTTCTGTCTTGTAGCAGGGGGTACCCAACAGTTTTTCAAACAGGGGGATTGCTTTGGAAAGAGAGCCAACGGCAAATGCGATGTGTTCAATTTTGTTCATGGAAGGGGATAGGTGTTGATTAAAAGTACAATTCATTTGTCAAATCTGCTGAAATCCATGGAAAGTGTAACTTTGCAGAACAACGGAGGTATTATGGAAGCAACAGCGATGATGTCTGGTATCTATATCAGTGAGAAAGCGAAGAACCGCGTAGAAAGCCTGCTTGCTGAAGAAGGCAAGGGGGAAGACTATTTTGTAAGGGTAAGTGTGGTGAGTGGCGGATGTTCCGGTCTTACTTACAAGATGGACTTTGACAATGAAATGAAGGCAGGTGATCAGGTATTTGAGGACAAGGGCATGAAATTGGTTACTGATAGGAAAAGCATCCTCTATCTCTTCAATACCACCCTGGAATTTTCAGACGGATTGGATGGCAAAGGATTTCATTTCATGAATCCGAATGCCAGCCGCACCTGTGCCTGTGGCGAAAGTTTTTCCGTTTGATTGAACCCTGCACAACAATTATTTCATTGCTTAATAAAGGGGAATACCCTTTTTTTGCCAGCTGCGTTCAGCACCAGATAATATTTCCCAGTCTTCAATGTGCTGATATCCACCTCCAGTTGATTTTCTCTTGTCGATGATGTTGCCTGAATTGTTTGGCCCATAGGGTTCAAAAGCAATACTGACGTCTGGGGTTCGTTGAGCGGACCAATCTTGAGTATATTGTTCGAAGGATTGGGGAAGATGTGTATGCTTTCGTTGGCTGGTCTTATGTAAAGAATATTGGAGTAAGCAGCCTTTCCTTTTTTATCCATTGCCCTGAGCCGTATAAAATTTCCTCTGATCAGTAATGACCGCAGGTCAAAAGAGTAACTGGCCTTGCCCAATCTAGTTTTGGAAGGGATTGAATCCAGTGCCTCAAAAGGGCCATTTCCAATGCTTTTTTCAATTACATATTGTGCTGCCGTTTCATCCTTATCTGTTGTCCAACGCAATCGCGTAAAGCCATTCCTCTCTTGTTGTGAAAGTTCAAGACCTTCCTTCGACAAGGCCGAGGGAAACATGCTCCCCAACGTATAGATTCCCGATTTAAGGATTGTGGGTGCACTGGCCACGGTATTGGAAACGGAATTGTCTGCGTAGAGGGGAAGCAGTTCCCATTGCAAAGCAGTAGACGGTATCCTCACCAACAAGGGTTGGCCTATGATATTGTTGGTGCTGTTCGGCCCCATGCTGAGCCGGAGAATGTCCTGGCTTGGCAGGCTGTCAGATGGAAAAATCTTTTTAATCATCCAGTATTCCCTGTTGCTCACAGACCTCACTGGGAAAGTCTTTGCACTGTCCGGAAAGCTTTGGCCCATGGCATGGTATTCAACCTGAAATTCGGTTGGCACTGTGTTTTTTTTGGAAAGGATGACTGGCGCAAAATAACTTGCCTTGCCCACAGGGAAATGCAGGTCTTTGGCACTGTTTGCCCAATACCTGAAAGGACCAGTTACGAAAGCATTGCTGCTTGCTTGTATGTTGCTGCCAGAAAAGGTCAGGATATTGATGCTGTCGGTCATGAGATTTCCCTTCTCCAGCAGTAGGCTATCACTAACCTGCAGTGGTGAACTCAGTGTCAATTGTCCACTGGGTTTATTCACTGTAAGCGATGCTGCATTGGTGGGGAAGCGACCCCCTGTCTGTTGCATTCCCTCTCCATAAAAAACGTAGTTGGCCTTGGGATGGAATAGCAATTTCTCCATCCGGATATTTCCGATGGATCGATCTGTTGAAATTCCTTCTGTTGCGCCAAACCCCAGTATCGAAGCACTGTCTGCAACCAGGCTTGAAGACCCTGCAACTGAGTAGAGGCCAAACATCATGGATGCTGAAGATGCTATTTTCCAGGATGCATTGGCATTGTTCAGTGTTGCATTTGATTTCAACTGAAGCCTTCCCCTTGCAACGAAAACCTGATTGAAATTGTTGCCAAAGCTCCAGTTTCCGGTTATCGCAATGCTGCTGCTGTCACCATTGAATTGCAGGTCCCTATTAGTCATATCTGAAAGGGAAGGATTGAGTGATAGCCTTCCCTTCACAACAAGGTTGCTGCCAATGAGGATATTGTTATTGAGAGAAGAGGTGAAACTGCTGCTGTCTGTAATTTCAAGGTCTCCGTAAATGCGGAGGCTGCTAACGCCACTGCCGGTATATGATTTTTTTCCAGCAGATGTGGATGATAGCATGAGGGTTCCGAACTGCTTGCCAGAGACAGACAAGGTATAGCCGGCGTTGCCTGGAACATCAAATTCAAAAACACCCTTGTAGGTGGAAGGCTCAAGCAGCAGTTTTGAAACGATGGTAGCATTGCCCCTTTGGGTTCTGTGCACATAACGGCCTCCATTTTCAATTGAAAAGCTTCCGTTGAGCTGGATTGGGTTTCCGGAACTGGCGCCGGAGTTGTTGATGAAAATGCCGGACTTTCCTATTCTGAGTGAATATCCAGTTGATGCAAACGTCAAGGCTGGCGAGGCAATATTGGTACCCGGTAGTTCAATAACGATGGAATGGCCCGGCCCTGGCAGGATGGAAACTGAATGGACGGTTACATTGGTCATGCCTGAGGGGAGGATGATCTTGTATCCTCCCGAAATCCGTTCATTGTCAATGATGACATCATCAGTGGGCAAGGGAATCCCATCGGGAAACCAATTGCGCCCATTGCTCCAAAGGCTGTCGAGGCCCTCCCCATCCCATTTTTTCTGCCCCACTGTGGATGCTGACAAAGTCAGCATTATCAATTGCATCATGATCCATTCTCCTCTTTTCATATCCCTTCACATTGATTGGACAGCAAGGTATTAACAGAGCTTTCGCTTAAAAAGGTTTTTACACCATGATTTTTCTGTTATTTTCACGACTTCTTGTAATCTTGCAGTTGAATATGTTTACCATCATCCAAAAAGAATTGCGTCAGTTTTTCAGTGGCCTCTTAGGGTACCTGACCATTGGCGTGTTTTTATTGATTACCGGCATCCTGCTGTTCATCATTCCTGAATCAGGCATTCTTGATGCCGGATATGCAAGCATGGATTCATTTTTTGCGATTGCCCCTTATATCATGCTTTTTCTGATACCCGCCATCACCATGAAAAGTTTCAGCGATGAATACAGGAATGGTACATTTGAAATTTTGAAAACATCGCCTCTTTCCATCAAAGACCTTGTATTGGGAAAGTTTTTGGCCGCAATGCTATTGGTCCTGATGACCTTGTTGTGCACCCTGGTCTATGTGTACAGCCTTGCGGCACTCTCCACCGATGGCATTGACAGTGGTGGGATAGCCGGTGCTTATATAGGGTTGTTCCTGCTTTGTGGCATCTATGTTGCTATTGGACTTTTCACCAGCAGCATCCAGCAAAATGCAGTAACAGCATTTTTGCTCAGTGCCTTTCTCTGTTATGTTGCCTATGCCCTGTTTTCATCGCTGGCTACAGTTGAAGCATGGAAATCTGTGGGGTATTATATTTCATTGATTGGCATCAAATATCATTTTGAAAATGTCAGCAGGGGTTTCATTGATAGCAGGGACCTGGTCTATTTTCTTTCTGTCATATCCTTCTTCATTTACCTGACCATCACCAAAATCAAACTAAAAAAGTGATGAGCAGTAAAATTAAAAATATTCGTACCTGGTTCCTGCCATTGCTCGTCATCGCAGCAGTCAACTGCTTTTCTTATTTTTTTCATGCCGGCATAGACCTTACAGCGGAAAAGCGGTTTACCCTTGCCCCTTCAACCAGGGCCATGGTGTCCAGTTTGGCTGAACCGCTTACCCTAACCGTTTACCTTGAAGGAGACATTCCCGCTGGTTTCAAAAGACTGGCCAATGCTGCAGAGGAAATGGGCGCATCGTTCAGGTCCATCAGCGATGGAAAATTTCAGGTTGTTTTTGAACGGCCTGGCGAAGGTCTTGGAGATACTGCTAAAGCCATTTTGTTTGACTCCCTTCAACGGATGGGTATCAATCCTACCAATGTGAAAGCGCAGGAGAAAAAAGGGGAGCAAAGCGAAGAAACCCTTGTCTTTCCTGGTGCAGTATTGACAGGCAGCAACGGGTCCATTGGCATTGATTTTCTGGAAGGTCAAAGCAACCTCAATGGTCTGGAATCGCTTAACAATGCAGAGGCCCTGATGGAATACAAGCTTGCCAAGGCCATGATGTTGCTGACGCGTGATACCGTTCCTCTGGTGGGTTACCTGACTGGCAACGGCCAACCTTTAGACCTTAGTGTTTATGACCTGGTTGAAAAGGTCCTGAGGAAAGACCATCGTTTCAGGATTTTGCCGATAGACAGCGTTGCCTATATTCCTGATGAGTTTGCGGCCCTCGTGATTGCAAAACCCACAAGCCCATTCAATGCCTCACAAAAACTGAAAATAGATCAGTACATCATGCATGGCGGCAAACTCCTTTGGGCAGTAGACAATCTCTATGCCAGCATGGACAGCCTCCAACGCAGCAGCGGTTCTTTTGTGGCCTTTGACCAGGGATTGGATCTTGATGAACAGCTGTTCAAATACGGCGTCCGTATCAACCGGGACCTGCTCCAAGACCTGGAATGCGACAAGGTTCCTTCGGTAATTGGCAGCATTGGAGACAAGCCCCAAATTGAACTCCTGCCCTGGCCTTATGCGCCGCTCTTGAGAAATACGGGTGATCATCCCATTTCAAAGAATCTTGATTTTGTGCTTTCCTCCTTTCCCCAGTCCATCGATACCGTTTCAGCGCCTGGAATCCGTAAACAGGTGATCCTGGGTTCATCTTCTTATTCCCGAACCCTGCAAACACCGGCCCTTGTGGAATGGAGAAGCATCAAGACTGAGGAGGACCTCACACAGTTCAATAAGAAAAACAAGGCCGTGGCGGTGCTCCTCGAAGGCAAATTCCGTTCTGCCCTTGCCAACAGGATTTCATCTGCCGAACTCCAGCAATTGGCAGTTGAATACAGAAGACCATTTCTTTCTGCCGCGGCTTCAGACAACAGCATGATTGTCATTTCTGATGGAGATATTTTGACCAATGCCGTCAGCCAACAGGATGGTCCTATGGCCATGGGCATGAACAGCTATACCCGGCAACAGTTTGCCAACCGTGATTTCATCAGTAACTGTCTTTTCTACCTCACAGGAGGAGCCTCCATCATGGAGGCAAGGGCTAAGACTTTCAGGTTGCGCTTGTTGGACAAGGAACAACTGGAAAATAACAAGTTGTTTTGGCAAATGCTCAACATCCTTTTACCGCTTGCCTTTCCATTGGCTTTGTATTTTATCTATGGCTTTTTGCGGAAAAGAAAATATGCGATGAAGGGATAAACCTTTGGCATGCGGGAATGATTATCTTTGTTGCCTAACAATTGATATTCAACATGACCGTTGACCAGATTACTTACCTGACTTTTGGAATTGTGCTCTTGGGCGCATTGGTGCTTGACCTTGGACTGATGAGCAAGAAGAATGCCTCTATCAGCATGAAAAAAGCCTTGTGGCAAACCATTTTTTGGGTGGGTCTTTCTGTAGCGTTCTGTGTTTTTTTGTGGTTTGAAAAAACACCCATGGTGGCTACCAAATTTTTTACGGCTTACCTCATGGAATGGTCCCTGAGCATTGACAACATTTTTGTTTTCATCCTGATCTTCACTTATTTCAGGGTCAAGGAAACAGATGCAGGCCGTGCATTGTTGATCGGTATTCTTTTGGCGATTGTATTCCGCATCATTTTCATTGCAGTGGGCATTGAATTGATCGATCGTTTTCATTGGATTCTTTACCTGTTCGGTTTCTTCCTATTGTATACAGGATATCATTTGTTCGTAAAAAAAGATGAGGCTGAATTTGATCCCGGGGAAACCAAAATCTACAAGATCATCAACAAGTTTTTCAGGGTAACCACGGTTGAGCCAGAGGGTAGGTATTTTCTGAATCATCATGGAAAGTTCTATTTTACTTCATTGGCCGTTGTGGTGTTGATGTTGGCGGCAGTCGACATTGCATTTGCACTCGATTCTATTCCTACCGTGGTTTCATTGGTCAGGGAAAATGCAAAAGCCCAGTTCACTTCAGATGATATTTTGGTGATTTACTCTTCTAATATTTTTGCACTGCTTGGCCTGAGATCGCTTTTCTTTTTGTTGAAAGGCGCAGTAGACAAATTTGACTATTTGCAACAAGGAATTGCGATTGTCCTGATTTTCATTGGTGTAAAAATGCTGATTGAGTTTTTTGGTATCCACATCAATATCCTGGTTTCCTTGGGTGTAATCATCACATGCCTGGCAGGCGCTGTTTTGTATTCGATGAAGGTTAACAGGCAAAAGGCCTCTCCTTTAAAATAACAACCATGAAAGTCCATCCTGTAGCAGAAATCAGCAGCTTGATGGGCACTACAATGATAGGGAGTCCATCTGCGTCATTCGTTGAACATTTGCTGATTGACAGCAGAAAGCTTGTATTTCCTGAAACAACCTTGTTTTTTGCTATCAAGACAGCGCAGGGAGATGGACATCAATACATTGACGAGCTCTATCGGGAAGGTGTTAGAAATTTTGTGGTTTCAACTGTTCCTGATCTTGCTTCCTTTCCTCAAGCCCGTTTTTTATCAACGGATAATGTTGTGGCATCCCTGCAAAAGCTGGCCATAGCACACCGAAAACAATTTGAATTTCCTGTCATTGGCATCACCGGCAGCAATGCAAAGACCATTGTAAAAGAATGGCTCAATCATTTGTTGCAACAGGAAAAGAATATCGTCCGATCTCCCCGCAGTTTCAATTCTCAGTTGGGTGTTCCGCTCAGCATTTGGCAGATGCAGGAGACGCATGAGCTGGGCATTTTTGAAGCGGGTATTTCAAGGGCCGGAGAAATGGATAAACTTCAACAGATTATCCGTCCTGATATTGGCTTGCTGACCAATATTGGCGAGGCCCATGGCGAAGGATTTGATTCCATGACGGATAAATTGGCAGAAAAGCTGCAACTGTTTCGCGATGCCCAATTGTTGGTCTATTGTAAAGACCAGCTCTTGGTGGATGCGGCAGTTCAGCAAATGCTCAAGTCGGGCAGCCTGCGCGCTACATTATCCTGGGGAATCAATCCTGGGGCAGATATTGTGGTTTCCCATCACGCCACAGCAGGAAGAACAATTATTTCTGCTGTGTACAAAGAAACCAGCTTCGATTTTTCTATCCCCTACATTGATCCTGCTGCCATAGAAAATGCATTGCATTGTTTTGCCATTTGTCTGCACCTGGGATTGCAAGACCAGGTGCTTCCCAGGATGCATGATCTCCCTCCACTCTCCATGCGGCTGGAAATGAAACAGGGGCAACATGGATCAACCATCATCAATGACAGTTATAATGCAGACCTCAGTGGGGTGATGAGTGCCTTGGATTTTGTAGGACTGCAACATCCTTCTCGTGAAAGGGTGGCCATCCTTTCTGATGTATCAGGCCTCGCAGGCGATGTACTGCAGGCTTATGAAAAACTTGCCTCCTACCTCAGGTTAAAAAACATCACAACAATTTATGCGGTGGGGGAACAGTTCAATGCCCATGCCAGCTGTTTTGATCATCCCTCCATGAAAGTGTTTTATTTCATGGATACAGAAGCATTGTTAGACCACCTTCATGGATCAAACTTCAGGGATCAGGTAATCTTGGTCAAAGGGGCCAGGTTGTTTCATTTTGAAAAAGTGAGCCATTTTCTGGAAAGCAAGAACCATCGAACCAGGCTTGAAATAGACCTCTCCAGTGTTGCACAGAACCTGAACCAGTTCAGGACCGGCTTGAAGCCGGAAACCAGGATCATGGCCATGGTCAAGGCTTTTTCTTATGGAGCCGGCAGCTATGAAATCGCCAACTTGCTGCAGTTTCATCATGTCAACTATATTGCAGTCGCCTATGTTGATGAAGGTGTTGAGCTAAGGAAGGCAGGCATCAGGATGCCCATCATGGTTATGAATACTGCACCATCATCTTTCTCTTCATTGGTGGAATTCAATCTTGAACCCGAAATTTATTCCATTGGGTTTGCACAACAATTGAACGCTTATTTACAGCATGAAGGCATAACCTATTTTCCTGTTCACATCAAGTTGGATACCGGCATGCACAGGTTGGGGTTGGAGCAAGCTGATATCGGTCTTTTCATTGATCAGATCGGTCGTTCTTCGGCATTCAGGATCAAGACGGTATTCACGCATCTTGTTGCATCTGAAAACCCAATGCATGATGATTTTACCAGCATCCAACTGCAACGGTTTAATCATGCTTGTAGCCTACTCTCAACACATTTTGGATATCCATTCATCAAGCATGCAGCCAATACCGCTGCCATCCGAAGGCATCCAGCTGCTGAATTCGATATGGTCAGGATTGGTATCGGACTCTATGGTATTGACCCCGGTAACAGCGATTTGAAGCTACAGGAATCGGTTTCACTCATGACCACCATTGCCCAGATCAAGGAGGTGAAAAAAGGCGAATCGGTTGGATATGGTCGGCAGGCCATTGTAGACCAAGACACCAGGGTTGCCACCATCAGGATTGGATATGCCGATGGATTCCCAAGAAGTTTGGGCAATGGCAACGGAACCGTACTTGTCAGGGGGAAGTCTTTCCGCACCATTGGCAATGTTTGCATGGACATGACCATGATTGATGTCACGGCTGAAAACGATATCACCATTGAAGATGAGGTCCTGGTTTTTGGTAAGGGTCATTCCTTAGTTGATGTTGCCAAAGCCGCAGGAACCATTCCTTATGAGATCATGACCGGTATTTCACAGCGCGTTCCGAGGATTTATTTGGGTGAATGATCTTGGGTCATCTGCCATTGTTCCCTTATCATTATATTTGCAAAAACCTGCATTTTGAAGTTCAAACACTCCCTTCTCCTGACTTTTTTGATCCTGTTTATAGATCAGGCATTGAAAATATACATCAAGACCAGTTACCACATGGGCCAGGAAAATGTCCTGTTCCAATCCATTCCCTGGTTGAGGTTTCATTTTATTGAGAATGAAGGAATGGCTTATGGATGGAAGCTTGGTGGTGACTGGGGTAAAATTGCCCTCACTGTTTTCAGGTTGGTGGCTGTAGCATTTGGCACCTATTATATCCTGGACATTATCAAGAAAAAATACCATGTTGGTTATATTGTCTGTGTAACCTTCATCTATGCAGGCGCCATTGGAAACCTGATCGACAGCTTGTTTTATGGTATGGTATTTGAAGCCAGCGATCCCTATCTGCAGAACCTGGCCCATGGCATCTGGCAAAATGGTTTTCAAGGCGGTTATGCAGGATTTTTACATGGCAAGGTGGTAGATATGTTGTACATGCCCATCATTGAAGACGCTTACTTTCCGACCTGGTTTCCGCTTTGGGGTGGAGAATCCTTTATGTTTTTCAGGCCTGTTTTCAATATCGCAGATGCATCCATTTCCGGTGGTGTATTTGCCATCCTGATTTTTCAAAGCAGGTTTTTCCCTGCTGTTGAAACCCCTAAGGCTCCAGCGCAGGAAACAGAAACCCCAACAGAGTAAGGCCACACTTCACTGTTTCATCCTCCCCATCCTTCTCTGTCGAGGCTTCTGTAATGAATCGCTTCCGCAATATGTTCGGGCATAATATGTTCGCTGTTGGCAAGGTCTGCGACTGTTCTTGCCACTTTCAGTATCCTGTCATAGGCCCTTGCGGAAAGGCTGAGTTTTTCCATGGCGTTTTTAAGCAAGGTCTGCCCTGCTTCAGTCAATTGACAAATCTCTTTCATTTCCTTTGATCCCATTTGCGCATTGGCATAGATCCCTGTTTTGCCCTTGTACCTTGCTGCCTGTATGGCTCGGGCAGCCATCACACGATCCCTTATGCGCACAGAATTTTCAATTGTCTCTTTTGATGCCAATGCAGAAAAGGCAACCGGCGTCACTTCCACATGCAGGTCAATCCTGTCCAGCAAGGGGCCTGAGATGCGGTTGAGGTATTTGGTAACAGCCCCTGGAGGACAGTTGCATGTTTTTTCAGGATGGTTGTAAAAGCCGCAGGGGCAGGGATTCAT